>JALHUB010000099.1 GCA_022865685.1 Dehalococcoidia bacterium
GGGCGGAATATCGCTCGTCCTGACCCGCATGAACCGCATCCTGGAGCTGGACCCCGTCAATCGCATCGCCGTCGTCGAGGCCGGCGTCATCAACTTCGAGATCGACCGCGCCGCCCGCGCGCACGGCCTCTTCTACGCGCCGGACCCGGCGAGCTACAAGAGCTGCACCATCGGCGGCAACGTCGCCGAGAACGCCGGCGGGCCGCACTGCCTGGCCTACGGCGTCACCACGAACCACGTCCTCGGCCTGGAAGCCGTCCTCGCCGACGGCAGCATCGTCGAAGTCGGCGGCCGAACGCGCGACGTGCCGGGCTACGACCTCACCGGCGTAATCGTCGGCTCCGAGGGCACCCTCTGCGCCATCACGAAGGTCATCGTGCGCCTGCTGCCCGTGCCGGAGACCGGCTACACCCTCGTCGCCCAGTTCAAGGGCGTAGAGGACGCCGCCGGCGCCGTCTCCCGGATGATCGCCTCCGGCATCGTGCCGCAGTGCATGGAGATCACCCAGTTCGAGTCGATCGCGCGCATGCTGTCGGGCGGCGCCGAGCCCACTGTCACCGCAAGCATGATCGTCGAGGTCGAGGGCCTGCGCGAGGACGTCGCGGAGCTCGGCCCGGCCGTGCGGGAGATAATCGAAGCCAATCGCGCCGTCAGTATCAATGTCGCGAAGGACGATGCCGAGCGCGAGGCGATATGGGCCGCCCGACGCGGCGCCGCCGGCATGGTGGGACGCATCGCGCCCAACCAGTATGTCATCGACGGCGTCTGCCCGCGCACGATGCTGCCGCAGCTCTTGCGCCAGGTGTCGGAGATAGCGAAGAAGTACGACCTGCTGCACGTCGCGGCCTTCCATGCTGGCGACGGCAACCTGCACCCTAACTTCGTCTTCGACGCCTCGCAGCCGGGTGTCGTCGAGCGCGTCGTCGCCGCTGCCGGCGAGATCCTGCAGGCCTGCGTCGACGCCGGCGGCAGCATCACCGGCGAGCACGGCGTCGGGCTGGAGAAGCGCGACCACCTGCGTCTCATGTTCAACGACGCGGACCTGGCAGCGATGCAGAGGATTCGCGGGGCCTTCGGCGCCGCCGAGACGTTCAACCCGGGGAAACTGTTCCCCAAGGAAGCGGTAGCGCTGCCGGTATGAGCGATAATGGCACCCTCAAAGCGAGCATCAAGGCGGCGGCCTCCCGGGCGAGCATCGTGCCGCGTCGCCGTCTGCCGGACTACGCCGTCGATGGCCTGCTGCCGCAGATAGCCGTGTCGCCGGCGAACGCCGAAGAGACGGCGGCGGTCCTGTCTGCGGCCGCAAGCTGCGAGGCGGCTGTCATCCCCTGGGGCGGCGGCACCGCCATGGCGACCGGCGGCATCCCGCGTCGCTACGACGTCGCCCTCGACGTGACGCGACTGAACCGCGTCGTCGAGCACGTCGCGGAGGACCTGACGGTCGTGGTGCAGGCCGGCGCGCGACTCCAGGAGCTGCAGGAACACCTCGCCCATCGAGGCCAGTACCTGCCGCTCGACTCGCCGCTGCCGGAGCGCGCTACGATAGGCGGCATCCTGGCGTCGAACGCCGGCGGGCCCTGGCGCCACGCCCACGGGTGGCCGCGCGACTGGCTCCTTGGCATGAGGGTCGCCCTCCCCGATGGTAACGTCATCAAGTCCGGCGGACGCGTCGTCAAGAACGTCGCCGGCTACGACATGGGCAAGCTGTTCACCGGCTCCTTCGGGACGCTCGGTGTCATCGTCGAAGCGGCGTTCAAGGTGATGCCTCTGCCGCCGGCCCGCGCGACCGCCGTGGCCTTCTTCAAGTCGTCCGGCGTAGCCGTCCGCGCCGCCATGGCGCTGCACGCGCGAAACCTGCGCGTCGAGTCGCTCGATCTGTTGAGCGCCGACGCGGCGAACGCCGTCCTCGTCGACCACGCGAAAGGCAACCTGTGGTGCCTGCTGGCCGCCATCGCCGGCAATCGCGGCGCCGTCGAGCGGACCCTCCGGGAGATGGCAGCTATCTGCACCGGCGAAGGGGCGGCGATGGCGTCGCTGGCGCCCGAGCAGGCGGAGACTGTCTGGCAGCGGGTACGCGGCTTAGGCCTCCAGACCCCCGACAGAGACGCCCTCACGTTGCGGGCATTCCTCCTGCCGTCGAAGGTCGCGCCGTTCCTGGAGTCAGCGGAATCGACGGCGCGGGCGCGCGATCTCCCGCTGCAAATCGATGCCCGTCCCGCTCTTGGGGCCGTTTATTGCAGGACGGCCGGCGGCGAGCGGGTCACGGTGCTGGTCCGTGAGTTGCGCGAATTGGCCGGCAGCCTCGGTGGCGGGCTGGTCGTCGAAGCGTGCGCAACATCGCTGAAGTCGCAGATCGACGTCTGGGGCGGCAGTCGGCCGGACGCTGTACTCATGACCCGCGTGAAAGGTGCTCTCGACGCCCGCCGGACGATGAGCCCCGGGCGCTTCGTCGGAGGCCTGTAGGCCATGACCGCAATCACGCGAACTCGACGGAATATCGACGCCCCCGCATTCGAGGACATGCAGCGTTGCGTGCACTGCGGCTATTGTATCTGCGATTGCCCGACGTACCTGGCGCTGGGCACCGAGGCGGAGTCGCCGCGCGGCCGCCTGCACCTGATAAGCGCCCTGGCGGAGGGCCGCGTCTCCGCGACCGCCGGCCTTGTCGCCCATCTCGATCGCTGTGTGCAGTGTCGCGCGTGCGAGACCGCCTGTCCCTCAGGCGTCGCGTTTGGTCGCATTATGGAGCGCGGCCGCGCCCTGGTGCTGCGAGGAGGTGGCGGTCGCCCGCCGTTGGGCTGGCGCCTGCGCGCGTCTCTCGCGAGCCTGCTCCTGCCGCATCCGGGGCGACTGCGTTTTCTCGCGGGTCTGTTGCGGTTCTACCAGCGCTCAGGGTTTCAGAAGCTGGTACGCAGCACGCGCCTGCTGAAGCTGCTTCCCGGCCGCCTGTACGAGATGGAGCAATTCCTGCCGCCGCTGCCCGATCGCGTCCTCGCGCCGGTCGAGGTCACACGGCCGTCAGGCGATGTCCCTGCTCATCGCGTTGCCCTTCTCGTCGGCTGCGTGACGCCTGTCCTCTATCCGAATCTGCACGAAGCAACCGTTCGCGTCCTCGTGCGTAACGGCTGCGAAGTCGTCGTGCCGCCCAAACAGACCTGCTGCGGCGCCCTGCACGTCCATGCCGGCGACCTGAAAGCCGCGCGCCGCCTCGCCCGACAGAACATCGACGTGTTTCTCGCCCTCGGCGTCGAGGCCGTCATCACGAGCGCCGCCGGCTGCGGGTCGACGATGAAGGAGTACGGCGAGCTGTTGAAGGACGATCCCAAGCATGCGGAAAAGGCCGCAACATTCTCGGCGCTCGTCAAGGACGTTACGGAGTACCTCGTTGCGCTGCCGTTCAACGCTGAGATGGGCACCGTGCGCGGCCGCGTGACCTACCAGGACTCCTGCCATCTTGCGCACGCTCAGAAGATCAAGGCGCAACCGCGCGCCATTCTGGAGGCGATCCCGGGTCTCGATTTCGTCGAGCTGCCTCAGGCCGACCGTTGCTGTGGCAGCGGCGGCGTCTACAGCCTCACCCAGCCGGAGATGTCGTGGCGGCTGCTGGAAGAGAAGATGAAGCGCGTGGCGGAGACGAAAGCGGGCATCCTGGCGACGGCGAACACGGGCTGCATGATGCAGTTGCAGGCCGGCCTGCGGCGCTTCGGCCCGAAGAAGACTCAGATGGCGCACGTCGTGGAGCTGCTCGACGAAGCATACCGCGCGGTCGAAAACGACTAGCTCCGGAGAAAAGCCTCCGCGCGGTCCAGTTGCTCCGCCAGAGGCGATGCCCCCTCGACCGTCAGCCGCTCTCCTCCCGCCAACTCCGATAGCGGCTCTGCCTTTTCCAGTTGCGCCTGGTAGACCTCCCAGCGGCCGTCGGAAGGGCTCCAGACGGCGCTCCGCCGTAGCTGTAGCCTTTCCCTGACGAGCGATTCATCGGCCAGGCATTCGACCGCCAGGAAGCGGATGCCCGTTCGCTGCGCCAATGTCCGCGCCTCCTCTCGATGTTGACGGCGGAGAAAGGAGGCGTCCAGTATCACCGGCTTGCGCTTCTCCAGGAAGGGCGCTGCTTGCCTCAGCATCTCGGCATACGTGCGGGCCGTGGTGTATCCCAAGCGCATTCCTACCACTTCTGACCTATGTAGTTCTAGCCATGTTGTTAAAGCTAGATTGAGAGCCCGCCTTCGATAGATTCTGCCCCGAAGTTTACTTTAAACCTGTCCTTGAATTCCTTCACGCCAAATCTATGAGTTTGCGTTCCGTGTTTTTCAACAGTGTAAGCGGCCGTGAGAGAACCTAAACGCCCACAAGCCCCAAGCGGTAAATCTCTAACAAAACCCGATAAGAAACCGGCCCGGTACGCATCTCCGGCGCCGGTTGGATCGATAACACTCTTTGGTTTAGCTGGCGGTATCTTCCATTCTTTCTTGCCCATCTTTATTATTGATCCACGAGAACCTAAGGTCGTTATCCAAATTTGGTTTGTTTGCGGTAGGTTTCTGAGATCTAGCCTCCTTTTGATGAGCTCAATTTCGTAATCATTACCGATGACGATTGAGGCGTTTTTTACCGAAAATTCAAGATCCTCCTTAGTAAGATGTGGGATATTAAAAGCCGGATCAAAAAGATACGGTATGTTATGTTGAACAGACTCTCTTACAAATTTGGTTGTAGCCACCGGATCGTTTGGGGAGATAACCACAAAATCCCCGTCCTTTAAAAAGTCTTTGAGGGAAATAGCCCTACTCTTCTTCATAGCACCTTCGTAAAATCCCCAAATCTGGTTATCATTCTTGTCGGTTGTTACAAATCCTTGGGGGGTAAGGATATCTTTAGAGACTCTAATTCCCGTGACATCCAAACTCGTGATCATCCTTAAATGTTCTGAGTAGTCCTGAAAATCGTATCCGGCGGATGCAATTATTAGCGTGGGGACACCTAATAATCCTAAGGAATAGGAAATATTGCCAGCTGTGCCACCAAATTCTTTCTTGAAAGTTTTCATTATGAAGCTGACATTTAAGATGTGGATCTTATCTGGCATTATATGGTCACTAAAACTACCCGGCATCGACATGATGTGGTCATATGCTAGGGACCCAGTAACTACAATTCTTTTAAACATTTGTCTCTTGATTACGTACCTTCTTGCCACGAAGCAGTAACTGTCACGACACCCAGATAGGCGTCGTTGCACAGCCGCCGGTTGAGGCGGACCTCTTCCTCGCAGTAAAGGCGGCGCTTCTCAAGGGTCGTGTGGTCGAGGAAGCCCATGTGGACCGGTTTCTTGACCTTATAGACGTTGTCCCCGGCGAGGAAGACGTAGGAGATGTGCGTCTGAATCAGGTCGACATGGTCAACGGGATTGGGATATGTCGAGGGCGAGAGCAGGGCTTCGATGTGTGAGGGAAGCCGTTCCCCTTCCATCTGCGTCCCTTCAAGCTTTATGCGGGGGCTGATCGCGGATACGGCTCCAATATAGGGCGATTCCAGGGCAGAGTCTACCCGGCGGGCACGCTCGACGGCGGCTCCGGGGCTATCTCTTGCGCCTGACGGTCCGCCGCAGGGTCGGAGGAACGGTCGGTCTCGTCGCCTGGTCTGAAGGCGCTATCAGGGCTACCAGACCGGCAACTATTTGCGACGCCGGAAGCTCCACTTCGCTGGGAGCCCTCAAGCGAGACCGGAGAATAAGGCCATCGTGCGCGGCGAGAATGAGGCTCGCGGCCACGTCCGGTCGCACGGTCAGCGAGACCAGGCCCTCGCGGTCGGCTTTCTCGAAAACGCTCTCCAGGAGCTCGATCCAACGCCCGTAGGCGGCGCGAAGGGGCTCCTGCACTTTCGTGTTTCGATGCGACTGCGCCCATATCTCGGGCAGAAGCAGCCGCCAGTGCGGGTCGCGGTCGTCGTAGCGAAGGAGCGACGCCAGCGTCTCGAGCAGCGCTATGGCGGCGGGCCCGCGAGCGCTTTCGAAAGCCCGGAGCCGGCGCGTTTGGTCATCGATCCAGAGCGATAGCAGCTCCAGGAAGATGTCTTCCTTTGAATCGAAGTGAAAGTAGTAGGCGCCCTTCGAGTGCCCGGCCGCCAGCGATATCTCCTCGACGGTCGCGTGGTCGTAGCCCTGCTCCGCGAATATGCGCAACGCCGCCTCAACCAGTCTCGCCCTGGTCTGTTGGCGCTGTTCCTGCCTTGTCGGTGTCGGACGTCTCACGTCGTCATATCCTCAACTGATTGTCGACCTTCTTCGCGAGAGTCGCAGGCCGGTGTCAGTAAGAGTGGTCAGGCAATCACGCGTTTGGCCGAGGAGTGCCTGCACCGGTGCCGGATAGCGCAGGCTGCAGCGACTCGATATGAGGGTTGTTCTTGTTTCAGCGAATGAAATACGCCGCTGTGTCACTGCCACAAACGCTAACCGAAGCGTCCACGCTTCACCTGACATTTCCACGATAACAGGTCTTCGCGCACGCCGCCAAGTCCCATCGAATTGCCACATTCACAGATATGGACGTTATGTTTCGCCACTTTCATCGTTATTGCTTTGGTGACTTCAAGGGTCCCAACCCGCCTCAGGTGGGTGAGCAGCTTAATCATCGAGAGAGAACGGGCACCGACAAAGGCAAACCACTCGAAAGAGAGGGGCGCAAAGCCGCAGACCTACGGCCTCGTCTGAAGGGCGAAGCTAAGGAAGCTGGGCTGCCGAAGGCTCTGCCGAAAGCGCAGGAGAGGCGCTGTTCGGCTCGCATCATCTCCTTCCCAAGTCCTTGCCGTCGTCGGTGACGCTGCCGACGACGGCCCCTTTTTTGGCCTCAGGCAGCCTCCGATCTCTCCGGGAACGGAGCGCACTCATGAAGAAGAACCGGAACGAGATGATTGTCGATCATCTGCCACTGGTCGCGTTCGTGGTCAACCGCATGCCCAGTGAAGGCGCCGGCGCCGTGGGCATCGATAGAGACGATGCCATCAGCTATGGCGTCGAGGGACTGATCCACGCGGTGGATGCCTTCGACCCCGACCGCGGCACCACCTTCGCCAGTTTCGCCATCCAGCGCATTCGCGGCTCGATTCTCGACGCCGTGCGAAAGCAGGACCCGCTGCCTCGCTCGCTGCGAAAGAACGCCAAGGAGATAGAGCAGGCGTCGCAGGAGCTGGCGGTGCAGTTGGGGCGCTGGCCCACACACAAGGAGATAGCGTTCAAGTTGGGGATCCCCCTATCGCGGCTCCAGCACCTGCTCGGCCGGGCAAGCTCGCGTCTGGTCTCGCTAGAGTATTCGCTGGAGGACCGCCCCAATTACGGCGGTAATCACGCCTGGGACCCCGTCGACGACGACGTCCTGTCGGACCCGGCGCGCGCCGCCGAGCGACGGGCGACCATCGGCCATCTGTCGCGTGCTGTGGGCTCTCTCTGCGACCGCGACAAGGCGATTCTGCACTTGCGCTACGAGGAATGCCAGCCGTTCCACGAGATAGGCCGTGCTCTTGGCCTGTCGGAGTCGAGGGTGTGTCAGCTCCACAAGCGCATCATCAGCTTCCTGCGAAGGGAGCTTCTGCCCCAGTTGGAGGAGGCGGCGTAGCCGGATTTGGGAGGCGGAGATTCGAATTCGCGACTCCTTCGCGCCATTGCAGGCTGTCCGTGCCCGCGAAGCTGCCGATAATACTCGGGAGAAGCATGTTTATGCCTGTCTTGGCTTCAGTTCGCCATCTGCTCCGCGGTCGTGTCGTCGACGAGACGGACAGGCCGGCGGCGAGAGATTGTCTTTCTAACGGCATCAGCAAGCGCCAGGCGTGGAGTTCCTAGCGGGTATATGTCATGCAAGACATGATAGAGCAGCCGAACGAAGAAAACGGCGAGTCGACCGGGCGGCCGCCGCTGGTGCTGGTGCGCCCAGGGATCGGTCCCGCAGCCCGCGCTGAGGCACGCGGGCCCAGCGCTCCTCTCGCATCGCCGCCACTGCCGCGGAGTGCCAAGGCGCTATCTGTCTGCATCTTCCTGGTGGGATTGGCCGTGGTGGCCTTCTATGCACGGCAACTGCCGCACTCCGGCCTGGTAGGGCTAGTATTATTAGGGCTGATGGCCGCGGCCTCCGAACGGCTGAGCATAATCGCGTATCGCGAAGCGTGGGTATCCATAAGCTTCGTTTGCCTCTTCGCGATAGCTGCGCTCTACGGGCCAGCAGGCATCGCCGTGGCTACACCACTCGCAGTCCTGAGTCTTCACTTCCCGCGGCGCATGCTCCCCTACCGCTTGATGTTCAACTCGGGCAACTCCGTGCTGGCGGATGTCTCATCGGCTGTCATTCTCATCTCCGTCATCGGTGACAAATCTGAGATCGCGATCTCCGCCAAGGTCGTTCTTGCCGCCCTTGCGGCCGCAGCCGCCAACTACGGTGTCAGAGCAGTCCTTGTCTCCAGCGTGACCGGGTTCGCGACGCGACAAGCACCCTGGACGGTCTGGCGCGAGCAGGGGCAGTGGCTCTTTCCCCACTACGTTGTTTTCGGTTTCCTGGGTCTTGCCCTAGCCGTGGCCTATCAACAGATCGGAGTCACCGGCCTTCTGGCTTTCGCCGCGCCGCCACTCATGATGCGCCTGGCGATGAAGCAGTACGTCGATCAGACCACACGCAGCGTGGCGATACTGAAGCGGAAGAACGAACAGCTTCACAAGGCGAACAGGGAAATCCTGGCCATGACCGAAAGGCTCAAGGAGACGTACGATGCTACGCTGGAGGCGCTCGCCGCCGCCCTGGATGCGCGCGACAGCGAGACCGGCGGCCATTCCAGCCGCGTGACCGTCTACACCATGGACATGGCGCGGGAGCTCGGAGTGACGGAGAACAGCGACGAATGGCTGGACATCGAGAGGGCATCGCTGCTGCACGATGTGGGCAAGATCGGTGTATCGGACGCGATCCTCAACAAACCCGGCCCGCTGACATCCGAGGAATGGCAGCAGATGCGCAAGCATCCCGCCATTGGCTACGAGATGCTGAAGGACGTGAAGTTCCTCTCCACGGCGGCCGACATTGTCTACTCGCACCACGAGCGCTACGACGGCAAGGGCTATCCCACGGGGCTGAAAGGCGAGGACGCCCCTCTCGGCGCGCGGATATTCGCGGTGGCGGACGCCTTCGACGCCATGACGTCAAACCGACCTTATCGTCGCGCCCTTGCGGTTGACAAGGCGTGCGAAGAGATAACGAGCAACTCGGGGACGCAGTTCGACCCGAGCGTCGTGGAAGCGTTTCTCCACTGTCTACCTGAATGGTCGGCGGGCTTGAGGGAGAGAGTAGCCGCCTAGCCGGCCACGCCGAAAGCCAGTCACTTGAGTCTTGCTGAGGCGAGGAAGAGAGGAGAATCGAAGCCCCAGGGTGACCGCTGGTCTGGCTGGACCGACGCGGATCGCCCGGAGGCTGCAGACGGTCGGCGATATTGAGTCGCTATCCTACTTCTCGATCGGACTCCCCTTCTTGCAGGAGGGCGGGAATCCGACTTCAGCCAACAATCTCTTGTGGCGTCCCTCCTAGAACCAGTGGTACTTTTTCATGGTTCGCCTCCTGGCGGTGCCCGGCACATGCTGGTGCCGAACCAGATATGGGTCCTTCCTCCCTACTCGCCTCAACAACATACCGACCCGTCGGTATGTATTATGACATGCAATCCCTGATTGTCAAGTCCAAGCAGAATCTAGCTAACGTAAGCGACTGGCGCTGACGCCACCAGGAACAGAGACAGGGGCTGAGTGAGACCGCCTCAAAGGTCGATAACCCTTAGGAATGAAGAGTCTCTCGAGGCATCGGCGGGGCCGGGCGGCGCGGGCCGCTCTTATGAGAGCGGCACTTGCCGTGTTCTCGCGCAAGGGGGTCGAGGACACGAGTGTCGATGAGATCTGTCTGGCGGCCGGCTACTCCAAGGGCGGTTTCTACTTCCACTTTCGTGGCAAGGACGACATCCTAGCCCAGATTCTGCAAAACGATATCGATGTCACTGGCGCGGGACGGCTGGATGCTTTTGCGGTTGAGCTGTGGGCTGGGGCTGGACGTAACGAAACCCTGAGAGAGCGGCTCGCTCAACGCTATGACGCGCGTCGCCGAAGCTTGCTCGATGATGCGCTTGCCTGCGGCCAGGACCCGAAGAGCGCGCCGTGGATGCTCGATCTGCTCCTGCTGCTTGACACAGGCATGGGCGTTCAGCAGCGGTTCTCTTCGTTCACCATCGACGAGACGCAGGACTTCATCGACTCGCTGCTGGTAACACTGACGTCGCCCACGACCGGGCTGGCGGCGCGTGGGCGACGGGCTGCGTCCTGAGTCGTGTGAGCGACGGCAGCAATTGTCTGGCGCGAGAGGTACGGTAGGGATCGAGGGACTGACGCTGCTGCTAGCCGATGCCGCTGGTCCAGCGCTCGCGGCGACGGTCTCGCTCCTCTTTCGCGGCGTCGAGACTGTGGCGCGCCTGCGAGAGCAAATCGAGGGGGTTGGTATCGCCCTTTTGCGCGGATGCGATTCCTGAACAGACGCCTACCCAGAGTGTAATGGCCTGTCCTTCGACGTTCACGGTCACCGGCTTGCGGGTGACGAAGCGTTCCAGCCGCCGAAGGAAGCGCGCGGCGTCCTCCTCACCGCATTCGAGCAAGATCAGCGCAAACTCGTCGTCGCCGAGGCGCACTGCGACGTCGGATGCGCGCTTGGTCATCTCA
>JALHUB010000100.1 GCA_022865685.1 Dehalococcoidia bacterium
AACACGCCTTGTTCGACATGCGCGAGCGCGGGCAGCTCCTCTCGGCCCTGTACACGCCGCACATCGCCCTCTACCGACGCTACGGCTGGGAGATCGCGGCGCGCAACATCCGCTACTCGTTCGCCGCCAAGGACGTGAAGACAATCGTGCCGCCGCCGCGAACGGGACGCCTTCGCCGCGTGACTGTCGACGAGTGGCCGGCGCTGAACGCCCTCTACGAGGAGTACAGCGCGTCGCGCAACTGCGTCATCGTCCGGTCGGAGGACTGGTGGCGCCGGCGCGTGTTCGGCTGGGAGCGCGAGGTGACGGACGCGGCGGTCTGGGAGGACGGCGAAGGGCGGCCGCGCGGCTACCTCATCTACACGACGCGCGCGGGACAACCCCCCGACAGGCCGTGGCCGCAGAGCCGCCTCTGGCTGCGCGAGCTGGTGACGCAGGACGCGACCGCATACGTTGCGCTCGTCAACTACCTGCTGTCCCACGACATCCACGACCGCGTCGAAATGTCCGTCCCGCCCGACGAGCCGCTGCTCAGCCTCCTCGACGACCCGCATCGCGTCCGCATCGAAGCGTGGTCTTCGCTGATGCTGCGCATCGTCGACGTGGCGGCGGCGCTGCGAACGCGAGGCTGCCGGCGTCAGACCGAGGAGCGGCGCTTCACGCTCGCCGTGCGGGACAAGGTGCTGTCCTGGAACGACGGCAGGTGGCGTGTGGAAGCGAGGGAAGACCGCCTGAGCGTGGAGCCGGACGAAGGGCCTGCTGACCTGGCGCTGGACGCGACGGTGCTCGCGGCCGTCTTCAATGGCCACCTGTCGATCCGTGAAGCTGCGCGCGCCGGCCTCGTCGAGGTCACGGACGCCGCCGCGGTGGACGCCGCGGCCGCCGTCTTCTCCCTCGACCGGCCGCCCTTCTGCCTCGACTACTTCTAGCGGCGCGCACCTTCAGCGCCACAACGCCGGCCCGCGCATTTTCGTCCACGGACCTAATGTAACAAAAATGCGACGCATGAGCGTGAATCATGCGACGGCCTCTTGACAGCGGCGGAGGCGACGTTTAGGCTCTAGATCAACGCGGCTGAAGGGGAGGGGAACGAAGGGTAATGGGAGGCCACCGGCATCACAAGTCCCGCCGTCGGAGGTCAGCCGATGTTCCTTAGAGAACGGATCACAAGGCGCCGCTTCATCGCCATGACCGCTGTGATGGCTGGAGCGGCGGCTGCGAGCCTCGGCGCGAGCAGTTGCGAGCCGCCTGCCCCCAATCCACTCGTTCCCCTGCGCGGCCGCGCCAGGGGTATGACCCATCTGGCCTGGGCCTGGCACTTCGGCGTCGACAGCCCGCCGGAGCGCATCGCCTCCGTGCTTGCGCAGAATAACATGGGGCTCATCCTCAAAAGTCACAACGGCACCGAATGGATGTCCAGGTGGGATTCCTCTGATTTCGCCATCACCGGCCCGGGCAGGATCGCTATACTGTCCAACTACTTCGAGAGGTATGGGATCCCCTTCCACACCTATTGCGTCCTCCAGGGCCTCGACCCGCAGCGCGAGGCGGCGATGTGCGCCGACGTCATCAGTGCAGGCGCACGAAGCATCTTCATCGACGTCGAGCCGTGGTCGGGCTACTGGCAGGGCACACCGCAGGCGGCGCAGTACTTTGGCCAGGAGTTCCGGCGGCTTCAGCCCAACGGCACCCTCTACCTCTGCGTCGAACCGCGACCGTGGGTCATTCCCAGGATCCCGATGGCCGAGTTCGCATCGTTCTGCCAGGGGATTGCCCCCATGGTCTACTGGGAGACGTTCAATACGGCGGAGAACGTGCGATACTTTGAAGCCAACGGCTTCCCGCCGGGGTCGGCAGGCATTTGCCCTGAGTTCCTGCTCGACGTCTCCTACAGCCTGTTCGCCGGCTACAATCTCCCCATCTATCCCGTCGGCCAGGGCGCATCGAGCTATGACGCCTGGGTGCGCTTCATGTCTCGCGCCTATCAGTTGAACATGGGAGCGGTCTCCGTCTGGCGATACGGCGTCTCCAATCAGGACATCTGGCCATTGCTTCGATACGTCCAGCCGCGACCGCCCGTGACCTGGGACGAAGCGCCGGGCCTGGCTATCGGCTCCACCGCTACTGTCGCCAACACCGGCGCCTGCCTGAACGTGCGCGAGCGCCCGGCGGCGACAGGCCGCGTCGTGGACTGCCTGTTTGACGGGGCAAAGGTGGCCCTGCGCGATGGCCCCGTCGACGCGGACGGCTATCGCTGGTGGCTCGTCGAGGTCCGCAACATCAAGGGCTGGGCCGCGGAGAGCGATTCGCGCGGCAACGTCTGGCTGCTGCCCTCTTGATCCCCTAGGCATTTATTCGTCCCCTCTCTCAGGCCGGAGCAGGATTCGCTCCTTGCCACTAGGGCTGCGCCGCGACGCGACTGTTACATTTCCGTTGCACTTTCGAAACGACTTCCGCCGCCGGCCTGGCCTATTCTGATGCAGTGGGGGAGTCAGACCAGCGACGGAGGTGAGGCTGTGACGTAACGGGCGCCATCTTCCCCAGACCAGAACAGTCAGAACTGATGGAGGTGTGACATGAAGAAGGTCTTGATACCGGTGATGATCGCCGCCGCCCTCGCGCTCGCGGTTGTGGGCGTCGGCGCGGGCTTTGCGCAGCAGGACAGCGGAGCCGCCGACGCGTTCCTGTCGAAGGTCGCCGCCAAGCTGGGCATCGGCGAGGACAAGCTGAAAACGGCCGTCGATGAAGCCTACAGCGAGACAATCGACGAGCAGGTTGCAGGGGGGCAGCTCACGCAGGACCAGGCGGACAGGCTCAAGGAGCACGGATTCCAACTGGCGCCTATGCTCGGGCCGCGCGGCGGACGCGTGGGCGGCGCCCACCTGATGGAGTCGGCGGCGACGGTGCTGGGCATCAGCGCGGACGACCTGATGACGCAGTTGCGTGACGGGAAGTCGTTGGCGGACGTGGCCGAGGCCCAGGGGATCAGCGTCGATAAGCTGAAGACCGATCTCCTCGCGCAGGTCAAGACGGAGCTGGATACGCTGGTCAGCGACGGCAAGATCACGCAGTCGCAGGCCGACGAAATGTACTCGCGGACGGAGAGCAACATCGACAAGATAGTGAACGCGACGGGACCGTTCCGGGGCGGTTGCCCGCCCGGCGGACCGGGGCCGGGACCAATGTCTGGATCGTCGGATAGCGCGACGCCCGGGAGCGCGGTACAACCTGAGACGGGACTGTAATAGAGGGTCTCTCGGGCGTTGCGATTGGGGGCTGGACTATGTCCAGCCCCCAGCTTTTTCGTCAGGCCTCTCCGCGAAGAGATCAGGTCCCGCCCGCCCAGCGCTCGAGGTAGAGCTGGGTCGCGCCTGCGAACAGGAAGTTGGCATCGATTGGAGCATCCGGTGGGTCTCCGCGCAGCTCCCGGTAGGCTCGTTCGACGTTGAAGAAGAGGCGCTCGGGCCCGTCCCAGACCTCGTAGGGACCGAGATCGATTCGCCTGGCCGCCTCGGCAACCGACAACCCCGCGTCGAAGAAGCTCTTGCTCTCTTCGCGCACGTACTCGAGGTAGGCCTTCATCTCACGAGGACCTTCGATCCCACACAGAGGACCGTGGCCCGGAACGACAACGTCCGGGTTCAGGGAGATGATGTAGTCGAGGGCCGCTATCCAGCGGGCGTAGGTGCCCTCCCAGCCGATGGGGCTGCAAAGCCGGAAGACCACGTCCCCCGCGAATACGACCCGCTTTTCCGGGAAGTGCACGACGACGTCGCTGTCGGTGTGGGCCGGGCCCACGTAAACCATTTCCACAGGGGACCCGTTCAGCTGGATCTCCAGGCGGTCGTCGAAGAGGACTGAGGGAGGCGTCAACTCGACCCCCGAGAAGTCCCACGGCTCCAGTCCGCGCTTGAGCCCCGCGAGGCCCGGCTGGCCTGAAACGTCCATGCCCTTGAGTGACTGAAGCAGGGCCGGATTCTCCTTGAAGAACGATTCGGCGCAACGGCGATGCCCTATGAGGTCGGCCTGAGGAAAGAGCTGGTTCCCCCAGCAATGATCGCCGTTGTAGTGCGTGTTCACGACCCGTCGCGGAGGTGTGGCCCACACGTTCGAGTAATGGTCGATCATCTCGCGGGTGTGCGGGAGGTCCCAGAACGTGTCGACGACGAGGCCGCCACCTCGATCGATCAGGCCGGAGTTGCTGAAGCCGAGGCCGGGCTTCTGCTGGAGGCAGGCGAACACGTGGGGTGCGATCTCTTCGAGTTTCATGGCGACCCCTGTCGTCGCTCAGGCGCGCGCAGAGAGTAGTTGGCTCCCCGAGTAGGACTCGAACCTACAACCTAGCGGTTAACAGCCGCCCGCTCTACCGATTGAGCTATCGGGGAGCGCCCGATACGCGTCTAGTGTTGCCTGGCTGCCGAGCCAGGACTCGAACCTGGACTAAGGGATCCAAAGTCCCTGGTGCTACCATTACACCACTCGGCAGCGAAGTGGTCTATCCGCACACTAATGAAGGCGGGTGCGTCCCGCCTTCCACGTCGATCACGTGAAGTGGTGCCGAAGGCCGGGATCGAACCGGCACGAGGGTTGCCCCCCAACAGTTTTTGAGACTGTCGCGTCTACCTATTCCGCCACTTCGGCGTTGGAGCGGAAGACGGGATTCGAACCCGCGACCCCCTCCTTGGCAAGGAGGTGCTCTACCGCTGAGCTACTTCCGCCCCCGAATTCCGCTCTTCTGTCGCGGAGCGCCACTATTATAGCCAATGCAACAACGCGCGACAAGCGAAGAAAAGGCAGTGTGCGCCTGCTACTGGCCCTTGTACACGGCCTTTCGCTTCTCCGCGAAGGCCAGCGGCCCCTCCTTCGCATCGTCCGTCGTGTGCACGAACATCGAGAACAGCGACTCCATCCGCAGGCCGTCCATCAGCGGCAGGTCCAGCCCCTTCAACGCCGCTTCCTTAACCAGGCGGACCGATATGGGCGCGCTCTCGTTGATGCGCTCCGCCATCGCCATCGCCGCCGCCATCAGCTCCGACTGCGGCATGACGCGGTTGACGAGGCCGATGCGGTAGGCTTCGTCGGCGCCGATGTGCTCGCCCGTGAACATGAGCTGGAGGGCCATGCCCAGCGGCACGACACGCGGCAGGATCTGCGTGCCGCCGTTCCCGGGAATGATGCCGCGCGTCACCTCCGTCAGGGCGAAGGACGCGCTGTCCGAGGCGATGCGAATGTCGCAAGCAAGCGCCAGCTCGAGGCCGCCCGCGAGGCAGTAGCCGTTGACGGCTGCGATTATCGGCTTCCACAGCTCGATGTTGCGCAGCACTGCCGCCGTGGTTGTGCCGGCGGGGTCGGTATGGCGCTGCTGCTGGAGGATGCTCATCTCCTTCAGGTCCGCACCTGCTGAGAAGGCCCTGTCGCCGGCGCCGGTGACGATGAGCGTTCGCGCGTCATCATCGTCGCGGAACTTAAGGAACGACTCCCTCAGGCCGTCGCGCACCTCCCGGTTGATGGCGTTCATCGCCTCGGGGCGGTTCAGCGTCAATACAATGGTCTGACCGCGCTTCTCGTAGAGAACGACGGGCATAGTATCCTCCTCTCCCGTCTCGGATGCGACGGAAACCCTCGCGAGCGCCTCATGAGGCGATGCGATCCGCAACAGAGGCATTCCAGCCTCGACGCCGCATCGATTTCCCGATTATGGTCTGATGCTACCAGTTCTCAGCAAGCAGCTCAAAGTGGGTGCGGGCGTGCTTGCAGGCGGGGCACAGTTCGGGCGGCTCAGTGCCGGTGTGGACATAACCGCAGTTGCGGCACTTCCACCTCACCGGCTCGGCCTTCTTGAACACCTTGCCGTCGCGCACGTTTGCCAGCAGCCCGAGGTAGCGCTTCTCGTGCTGGCGCTCCGCCACGGCGACGGATCGGAAGGTCTTCGCGATCTCGGCGAAGCCTTCGTCGAGCGCCGCCTTCGAGAAGTTGGGGTACATCTCTGTGTACTCGTAGCGCTCGCCGCCGGCGGCCTCCTCCAGGTTGGCAGCCGTGTCGCCGATGACGCCGGCGGGGAACGGCCAGCGGATCTCGACGGCGCCGCCCTCGAGGTACTGGAAGAGCTGCTTAGCGTGCTCGCGCTCGTTGTCCGCCGTCTCGAGGAAGATGTCCGATATCTGCTCGAACCCTTCCTTGCGCGCCTGCGAGGCGAAGTACGTATAACGGTTCCGTGCCTGTGATTCTCCGGCAAAGGCCGTCAAGACGTTTCTCTCCGTGTTCGAGCCTTTCAGCTCCATGGCTGTCTCCTTCAGGAATGGCGGGGCTTTCCAGCGCCCGCGAATGCGACGCTTCTCTCATTGTACGTGACGGACGGTGGTCTGTGTAAGATGTCGCGTCCACGCACGCGGACGCTACGCGAGGGACGGATCAGTCGCCGGCCAGGTACTCGCCGTACTGGACAAGGCGGCTGAGCACCCTGGCCGCCCTCTCCGGCGACGGGTAGACGAAGACATCGCGCTCCTTGAGCTTCAGGACCGCGGGCGCGTTTTCGCCGCCCGGGCTGTGGGCGAGGATCAGCGGCTTCCCGTATCGCCACATGCGCTCCAGGAGGCCGTCGACGAGCCCTTTCTCCGCCTCGACCATGAAGCTCACCTGGCGGCGGATATCTTCCATTCCCGGCAGATCGAGGCCGTCGAGGTCGACATCGCCGGGGTAGCCGACGCAGGACACGCCGAGGACGGCATCGATGTTCTCCGCCTTGAGGAGCGTCCCCAGGCAGAAGTAGGACATATCGTTCGTGCCGACCATGTCGACGGGATTGGCATGCGACCAGCGCTCCGGCAGGCGGCTGCTGAGCGTCTCCATAGTCTCCGGCAATAGCGGCGGCACCTCCAGGCCGAGCTTCACGCAGGCGTCGGTGGCGACGACCCCGAAGCCGCCGCCGCCCGTCAGTATGCCGACGCGGCGTCCCTTCGGCCGGGGCTGGCCGATGAGCGCTATCGCCACGTCGAACATCTCGTCGACCTCGTCGACGCGAATGACGCCGCACTGGCGGAGCGCGGCGTCGTAGACGGCGTCCTCGCCGGAGAGCGCTGCGGTGTGCGACCACGCCGCCTTGGCGCCCTCGGAGGTGCGCCCGACCTTGATGAGGACGATCGGCTTGCGTCTCGTCACGTCGCGCGCCAGGGTGAAGAAGCGCCGTGGCTCGCGCAGACCTTCGACGTAGCCGGTGATGACCTTAGTCTCGTCGTCCGCGGCGAGGTACTCGACATAATCCTCGAAATGGAGGTCGGCCTCATTGCCGGTGCTCACGAACTTGCTGAAGCCGACGCCCATCTGGTCGCCGCGGCGCAGCATGTAGCCACCGAAGTTGCCGCTCTGCGAGACGCACGCTATCGACCCGCTGCGAATTCCCTCGGCGGCGCCGAATGTGTAGAGGTCCGTCGAGGTGCTGAAGTGGCCCATGCAGTTGGGCCCGAGGAATCGGATGCCGGCGTCGCGGGCTATCGCCAGCACCTCGTCCTCGAGCCGTTTGCCTTCGTTGCCGGTCTCGCCGAAGCCGGCGGTGATTATGACGGCGCCCCTCACGCCCTTGCGAGCGCACTCCCGCATCACCTGCGGCACGGCCGGCGGCGGTACGGCGATGACGACGAGGTCGACGGGGCCGGGGATCGCCTCGATGTCGGGATAGGCCTTGACGCCGAGCACCTCGGCGGCCTGCCGGTTGACGGGGTAGAGCTGTCTGGTGGCGTGCGAGAGGAGGAGGCGGCTGAAGACGCCGAACCCCCACTTGCCGGGTATGCTCGACGCGCCGACGACGGCCACGGAATGGGGGTCGAATACGCTGTCGAGCTGTCGCACGAGGCCGGCGTGCTCAGGAGGTGGCATATGCCCGATTATAGGGGATTGTGGCTATGAGGGGGACGTTCTGGTGCCGAGGGGCGGAATTGAACCGCCGACACCTTGATTTTCAGTCAAGTGCTCTACCGACTGAGCTACCTCGGCACCCACGTCATTCTAGGTAGTCGCCCGTTAGGGTGTCAAGGCAATGCGCCGGAGACCGGCGGCAGGTAACGACCGCCGCAAAGCCTCGGCGCGCGGACACCGCCCGTCCCTACTTGATCTTGCGAATGAGGTGGCTGGTCTGCTTGTAGAGCTGACGGCGCAGAAGGTGGGCGCCGATGCGTCGCGGACGGCCCGAGGCGATGATGCTGGCCGTTGTGAGTAGGCCGGCGAGGGTGAAGAGTCTTCGCCTCTTCAATCTAGGGCTTCCCGAAAAGGCGCTTCTCCTCTGCTCGCTGGGGAGCTGGCGAAGCTAAGGAAGGCAATCAGCTCGTTCATCCTCTCCCCACCCTTTCGAGGAAGGCGCGGGCATTCTCCAACCGACCCTCGGCCTTCTTCACGATCTCGTGGTACAGCGTCTCCTGAAAGATGATCCGACTGTTAGCCGCGCGGCCGACCGTACCGCCGCCTCCGCACGTCGCACGACGGCTGCTGCCTGGCCGGCCCGTCTCTGGTGCGGCCTGAGCCGGGCTTGAGTCAGCCCGGCTCAGTCTCTCGCGGGGGACCGCTTCCCTAGGCCCGCACTGCCTGCGGGCTGCCCGTGATGGCACTAAGTTCATCCAGCACGTCGAAGTGCCGGATTTGGAAGTCTGAGAAAGCCGGGTTAGCGGTGAGGCCAGCAACCATTTCGCTCTTCAGGTAGTTCTCAGCGGCCGCCTGGTTGGCAAAGATGTGGAATCCGCCTAACGTTGAGCCGTCACGAATCCACGTTTTCGCCACCAGGCCGGACATGCCCCTGAGAGCGTGAGCGTAGTCGGTAAACGGTCCCTTCAGCTTGGCAAGACTTGCCGAGGATGTGAATGTGATGAGCACCGCGTGCATGTCATGGCCCTCCTTTTGCGGCTGAGTCCCCCGCCGAGAGGCCCAGAGGATACACCAGGCTTTGGCTTTCCTGTCAAGGAGAAGTAGGCGATTAGATCAAAGTCGGGGGGATTCTGTTCGACTCCTGAGGATCGCACAAGCAGGCGCAATCGTCGAGTTCCTGCCACGCGGGTAGGCCGACCAGTTTTTGCTGCTGCGCACACTTGTGAAGTCTACATTATCAGGGGTTAAGAAAGCGGGGCTTCAGATACAGGACACTGCGCATGGCTTGGAAACGCTTCTCAGTCAAGTGCTCTACCGACTGAGCTACCTCGGCACCCACGCCATTCTAGGTAGTCGCCCATTAGGGTGTCAAGGCAATGCGCCGGAGACCGGCGGCAAGCAACGACCTCCGCGCCGTCGGTTCGGTCCAGGCAAAGCGCGGAGCGTCTTCCGGGGGTTTTGGTGGCTAGTACTGGCCTATTTGCCCCTCCGTTACGCGACGACTACAACCTCCGCCTCGCGCAGTACCTCAATCTCCCTTTGCGGCTGAACAATTGTCTTCACAGAGAGTCCTTCTCCTGTCTCCCTACTTCTTCATCTCCGCATTGACAGGTGGGCCCGGCTGATCTTCCGCGCCCGGCGGCGGCGTCGGCACGGTGCAGTCTCTCGTGCCCTCGAAGTCGATGGGGTCGCCGAAAGGCTCCCATCGGAAAGTTGGAGGGTCCGTAGACCGGTCGACGACTGCCTTCGCCAGGACCTCGGCATCCACAAGGCGATGGTCCGTCGAGCTGGTGCTCGCGGGCACCAGACAGGTGTCGCACATGTACTCGCAGAGCGATTCCACGGTATCCAGGAAGGCCTCGCGCGTCAGATTGGGGCCGGTCTGCTTGAGGTAGCCCACAATACCCTGCGCGATGACGTAGCCCCCCAGGGCGGTGTTGTCGAACACGGTATCGGGGGCGTACTTCGCGAGGATCTCCTTCTTCTCGGCGATCGCTAGGTTGTCCAGTTCATAGGACTGAACGCCGATCACCGCGCTTACGGTGCCCTCGATGTTGTCGTAGCCGGCCAGCCGGGCGACGACCTCAAGCGCGTTTGCGCTGTTGATCATGAATGGCACGTCCCAACTCAGAGTCTCACGAGCAGTCTTCATCATGGCGGCGCCCACGACCGGCGTACCCCAGAACGCCACGATATCGACGCCCGCACCCCTTAGGCGCTGGACTTGAGCCGTGACGTCAGATTGCGTTGCGTCGTAGTACTCGACGGTGACGTTCACGTCGGCGTTGAGTTCCTTGAGCCCCTCCCTCATACCCGTCTCACCCTCTTTGCCGTAGTCGTCGTTCTGGGCGAGGATCCCGAGCTTCTTGCCGTCAAAATTCTCGAATACGTACTTCGCGAATACACGGCCCTCGGTGGTGTAGTCCATGAGGGAGGTAAAGCGGTTTCTCGCGACGGGCACTGTCCACTTGCTGTTCCCTGTGAGGATGTATATGTCGGGGATTCCCCGCTCTTCCAGATATTTGTAGACGGCGGTATGGGCCTCCGTGCCCAGGCTCCCCTCGAGGAGGAAGATCTTGTCCTGCTCCACGAGCTTGCGGATGGCTTCCGACGCTACGGGACCTGAGTACTGGCTGTCGCCGACAAAGAGCTTAATCTTCCTGCCGTACACGCCGCCCTGGTCGTTTATGTAGTCGAAGTAGGCCTGCATGCTCTTGCTGAGGGAGATCCCCCAGGCTGCCGCAGGGTTCCCGCTGATAGGCAAGAGAGTGCCTATCCTGATCTCCGTGTCGGTGACGCCCGTGGTGTCGCCGGGCGACGCGCCCTGACCGCCGCCGGCCTCCTCTTTGCTCGACCCGCAGGCGCTCACGAACACCGCGGATACTGTCAGGGCTGTAGCGAGAAGGAAGGTTACCCGCCCGAGTTGTGCTTTCATCACATCCCCCTTTCGGCGGTTGAACCGGGCAGCGGTGGCCCAGTCGAATCGGGGAACGGACCGGATTCGCTGGAGCGCGGAAATCGGACCGGCCGCCGGATACAAGAATCGTACAACCGCGGCAGCTACGGTCAAGACGTGAATCTGGAGACGTGCTTCTTCTGGGAAAAGAAGGGTCGACAGCCCGGTCGACGTCGGAGCCGGGACGAACGGTGAGCCAGCGCAGGTCCGCTACGGCCCAATCGTGTCCCAGAGGGCGGTCCCCAGCAGGGCACCGCCGTCGATCAGGATCTCCGCGCCCGTAGTGTAGCTCGAAGCATCGGACGCGAGGTAGACTGCCGCGCCGACGATCTCGTCCACGTCGCCGATGCGGCCCATGGGCGTGAGCTTCGCCATCGCCTCCTTCTGGCTCTTGGCCTCTTCCGGCGGCAGGTGGAACCAGTGGGAGTCGAGCATCTTCGTCGTGATGGCGCCGGGGGCAATCGTGTTCACCTGGACGTTGAAGGGGGCCAGCTCCATGGCGAAGGACTTTGTTATCATGCGCACACCCGCCTTGGAGACGCTGTACACGCTCACCCATGGCTCCGGCTTGAAGCCATCGATGGATGCGATGTTGATGATCTTGCCGCTGCGCTGCTCCTTCATGAGCCTGGCGACGGCCTGGCTGGTGAAGTAGAGGCCCTTCAGGTTGAGGTTCATGATGGTTTCCCAGAGGCGTTCGTCGGAGTCGAGGACACTGCCCATAGCGGGGCTGGTGCCGGCGTTGTTGACGAGGACATCGATCCGCCCGAAGGCGTTCTTGACGGTGTCGACCATCTTGCCGATCTCCTCCGTCTTGCCGAGGTGCGACTGCACGACGAGCGATTCGCCGCCAAAGGCAGCGATCTCCGCGGCCGTCGCCTCAAGGTCGTTCACTTTGCGACTGGTCAGCGCCACCTTCGCGCCGGCCCTCGCGAAGCCGACGGCGATGGCCTTCCCGATGCCGCGGCTGGCGCCGGTGACCACGGCGTTCTTACCTTGAAGCGAAAACGTTGACAACTCGAACATCTGCTTGCTCCTCTGAACTACGTCTCACGACGTCGAAAGTGGTAGGCCTTGCAGGAACTCGATGAGCTCCCGGTTGACTTCAGCGGGCCGCTCCTGCTGTGTCCAGTGGCCGCAGCCGGGCACCACAACCGTCTTCCGCAGGTTCGGCACGTGGGTCTTCATTGCGTCCGTTCACCTAAACCCGAGCACCGGGTCGCGCTCTCCCACGACGAACAGAGCCGGCTGCTGCACAACCGCGCCGGCCAGGTGCGTCAGGTCCTCCCAGTCGCGGTCCATATTCCGGTAGCGGTTCAGACCGCCGCGAAAGCCGGTACGCTGGAACTCCGAAACATAGTAGTCGAGGTCCGCCTCTGAAAGCCAAGACGGGAGCCGTCCCGCCTCCGGCGCGTCGTCGAACAGCCTCGCGTCTTCTGGCTTCCGCGCAACAGCGGCGCCCTCCGGCGCATCGCCGGACCAATCGTAAAGAATCGTGCGCATCGACTTCCGGACGTCCGCTTCCAGCTCCGACTCTGCGCGCCCCGGTTCCTGGAAGTAGAGAATGTAGAAGAACCTGTCGGCGAAGACGCGCTTCAGCGCCTGGAGTGGCGGCGAGCTTACGCGCGGCGTGTACGGCACGCTGAGAGCGACGACGGCGGAGAAGCGCTCCGGGTACATCAGGGCGCAGTGCCAGGCTATCGGCGCGCCCCAGTCGTGGCCGGCGACGACCGCCGTTTCGACGCCGAGGGCGTCGAGGATGCCGGCTGCGTCGGCCGTCATGTTGCGCATCGAATACGCCTCGACCGGCTGAGGGGCGTCCGAGCGGCCGTAGCCTCTGAGGTCGGGCGCGACCGCGTGGAAGCCGGCTGCGGCCAGCGCGGGGAGCTGATGTCGCCAGGAGTACCACAGCTCGGGGAAGCCGTGCAGCAGCAGGACGAGCGGACCGCGGCCCTGCTCCGCGATATGAACGTCTATGCCGTTTGCCGCGACGGTCCGGTGGGTTACCTCAGACATGCGGCGAGCCTTCCGGCGGCACCGTCGCTAGCCTCCAAGCGTCCTAACGTGCTTCGCTTTCGCGAGGAATTCGGCCATGTTCTGGTTGATCGTCAGCTTGTTGAACTTGCCGACGCTCGTCTTCGGGATATCGTTGGTGATAAGGACGTAATCCGGGAGCATCCACTTCGTGATCTTGCCCTTGTCGACACCTTCGGTCTGCAGGTGCTTGATGACGTCCTCCTCGGTCTCGACGGAGCCCTGCACCAGGCTCACGAGGGCCATCGGCCGTTGGCCCCACTTGTCATCCGGCACGCCGACGACCGCGGCTTCCAGAATGAAGTCGGCGGAGGCGGCGATGTTTTCCAGCAGCACCGTCGGCACCATCTCAGAGCCGCTTCGGATCATGTCTGACTGGCGGTCGGCGATGGTGATGTAACCGTTCTTGTCGACCCTGGCGACGTCGCCGGTGTGGAACCAGCCGTCGCGCCAGGCCTGGGCGGTCCGCTCGGGGTCCTTGTAGTATTCTTCCATGACCCAGGGCCCGCGGATGACAATCTCGCCGAGCGCCGAATCATCTTGCGGCACCGGCTTCATGTTCTCGTCGACGACCTGCACCTCGACGCCGGGAACCGGTATGCCGGTCTTCACGAGGAGCTTCTCCAACTCCTCGTTCGGCAGGTCCGCGTCGGTCTTCTTTATGAAGGCGGTGATCGTGACCGGCGCGGTCTCCGTCATGCCGTATCCGGAGGTCGCCTTGAAGGGCAGTATCTTCTCCGCCTTCGCCTTCAGCCCCAGAGGCAACGCGGCGCCGCCGACGGTGCACATTTTGAGACTGCTGAAGTCGTACTTCCCGACCTCCGGGTACTCGACGATCATTGCGAGCATCGTGGGCACGAACTGGGTGCTGGTCACCTTCTCATTCTGCACGAGCTCGCAGAACCCTTCGACGGTGAATGCGCCGGGCAGGACGAGCCTGGTGCTCGTGAAGACGGCGAGGTAAGGTGCGCCCCAGGCATGGATATGGAAGAGCGGTATGTTGAGCAGCGTAACGCCGGCCTCGCCGATGCGCTCCTGGTCCGGGTCGTTGCTGAGAACGCCGAGGGATATCAGGTGCATGGTCATGAGGTAGAGCGCCCTGTGACTGAACATAACGCCTTTGGGGAGGCCCGTCGTGCCGGTGGTATAGCAGAGTGTGGCGTGTGTATCCTCGTGCAGAACCGGCCACTCGAAGTCCGGCGACGCCTGCCCGACTATCTCCTCATAGCTGTACAGGTTCTCGATCTTGCTCTCCGGCTTCCCCGGCTCGTCGGAGATATAGACGAACTTCTCTACCGTGTCCTTTATCCGGTCGTAGATCTGCTCGACGAGAGGCAGGAAGATGTCATCGAAGAAGACAATTCTGTCCTCCGCGTGATTGATCGTGTAGGCAATGTGGTCCTGCGAAAGCCGCATGTTGATCGGGTGCAGAACGGCGCCCAGGCAGGAGACGCCGTAGTAAAGCTCCAGGTGCGCGTTGTGGTTGAGCGCGATCGTTGCGACCCTGTCGCCCGGCTCGTTGGGCGTCCCGGGCCGCACCCCCAGGGCCAGGAGCGCGTTCGCTAGACGGCAGGTGCGCTCGTACCATTGCGCCCAGGTGAAGC
>JALHUB010000101.1 GCA_022865685.1 Dehalococcoidia bacterium
ACGTTAAGAACAAAGGGCTCTCGTCCGCTTCTATACTCCTCCAAGCTCATCGGCTGAGCGGAGACGTAGACGTTGTGCTTCATTGCTAGTCGGCTAGATAGCTTGACCAGACGTCGAAGTTCGGTGATGTAGTCTTCAGTAGAGTCCAGCACGACGAGGAAATCGATGTCCGAGTCTTCGCGCGCGTCCCCCCGGGCCCAGGAGCCATAGAGGATCAGTTCTCGCAGCTTCGGACCGTATATTCGGCGCAACTCGGTTGCCAGCTCCCTGGCTATCGCCTCGACATCGGCCAACTGCGTCATCGCGTCACCTCCTCAGGGCCCGCCAGACGGCCTGCAATCGCGCTCGCCGCGGCGACGGCCGGATTCGCCAGGTACACCTCCGACCGGACGTGCCCCATGCGGCCCGGGAAGTTGCGATTGCTGGTACTGACGCAGCGCTCGCCTTCCGCCAGGACGCCCATGTATCCGCCGAGGCATGGCCCGCAGGTCGTGGTAGCGACGGCGCAGCCGGCCTCGGCGAAGACCTCCAGCAGGCCTTCCCGCAGTGCCTCGAGGTAGACGTCCGTCGAGGCCGGAACGACGATGCAGCGCACGCTGTCGTGCACCTTTCGACCGCGCATGACCTCCGCGGCCAGGCGCAGGTCCGCCAGACGGCCATTGGTGCAACTGCCGATGAAGACCTGGTCGATCTCCACGCGCGGCGCCTTGCTCAGGGGCACGGCGTTCGCCGGCGATGACGGCAGGGAGACCATCGGCTCTAGCTGCGATACGTCGTACTCGTGCATGGCCTGGTAGGCGGCGTCGGCGTCGGGCTGGTAGACTGTCCAGTCGCGCTTTGCCCGCTGGCGGACGTAGGTAAGGGTCACGTCGTCGGGCGCCATGAGGCCCGCCTTGCCGCCCGCTTCGATCGCCATGTTGGAAATTGTGAAGCGGCCCTCCATGCCCAGTTCGCGCAGGGCGTCGCCGTGGAACTCCATCGCGCAGTAGAGGGCGCCGTCGACGCCGATATCGCCGATGGTGTACAGGATGACGTCCTTTCCGCCGACCCAGCGGCTCAGCTTGCCGTGGTAGACGAACTTGATCGTCGGCGGGACGCGCATCCAGATGTCGCCGGTGGCCATGGCGCAGGCGATGTCGGTGCTCCCCATGCCGGTGGCAAAGCAGCCGAGGGCGCCGTAGGTGCAGGTGTGCGAGTCGGCGCCGACGACGACGTCGCCCGGCAGCACCCAGCCGTGGTCAGGCAGGAGGACGTGGTCGACGCCGGCGCGCCCCTGCTCGTAGTAGACGGCCCCCTGCGAGAGGGCGAAGGCCCGCATCATCTTGGCGTTCTCGGCGCTCTGGATGTCCTTGTTGGGTATGAAGTGCGATGGTATGAAGGCGACGCGCTGCGGGTCGAAGACGCGCTCGACGCCGAGCTTGCGGAACTCCTGGATCGCCAGCGGCGCCGTGACGTCGTTCGACATGACGAAGTCGACGCGCACGTTGACGAGTTCGCCGGGTCGCACGGAGTCGCGGCCGCAGTGGGCGGCGATTATCTTCTCAGCCAGTGTCATTGCCGGGAGCATATCACCCTCCCTTGGGAATAAGTGCGTAGACGTCGTCCAGGAGGGAGGAAAATGCAGGCGGGATGTTGTCCGGCGCCATTCGAGCCGCCACTGCGGCTGCTAATGGCTTCTTCCACCCCTTCTTCGTATCGTTCCGCTGCAGCAACCTATGAATGATCTTCGCGCGCCCGTCCGAGGGGAGCTGTTCATCCAGTGTCAACCCGAACAGGTCGCTCAGAGCTTGAACAAGGAGATCCTCAGGATAGGTATCCTCTAGACACTGCCAGGGCATGAGACGGATGTTCTTTCCCGTAATGCCGAGGGTCTTAG
>JALHUB010000102.1 GCA_022865685.1 Dehalococcoidia bacterium
GAGCGCCTGCTGGCGACCAAGCGGCCCCTCCTCGTCGGCGTGTTCGAGGGGCAGAGCGCCGTGGAGGTCGAATCGATAGCCGTCCGCGCCGAAATCGATGTCGTGCAGCTACATGGCGACGCGGCGCTCGACGCCCTGCCGAGGCAACTGCCCCTCATAAGGGCCGTCGAAACCGCAGAGGGCGCGACCATCGTCTTCGACGCGCCGCCATTGGCGATCTGCCTGCTCGACTCCAGCCGCGGCCGCGGCAGAGTCGGCGATTGGGACGCGCTGGCGGCCATCGCGTCGCGCATGCCCGTCATCCTGGCGGGCGGCCTGACGCCGGAGAATGTGGCCGAGGCGGTACGCCGCGTGCGGCCCTGGGGCGTCGACGTGAGCACCGGCGTCGAGACGGCTGGCCGCAAAGACGCGGCGAAGATGCGCGCGTTCGTGGCTGCTGCGAAGGGAGCGATGAACTGATGACTTCTTTTCCCGACGAACGGGGCCGATTCGGCGATTTCGGCGGCAAGTACGTGCCGGAGGTGCTCATGGGCCCGCTGGCGGAGCTCGAAGACGCATTCCGGGAGGCTTGGCGCGACGCCGCCTTTCGCGCGCGGCTAGACGGCCTGCTGCATCACTACGCCGGCAGGCCGACGCCACTGTACTTCGCGGAGGGGCTGACGCGTTCCGCCGCGGCGAACGAAGGCGCCCGCATCTACCTCAAGCGCGAGGACCTCCTTCACACCGGCGCCCACAAGATAAACAACGCCCTGGCGCAGGGGCTGCTCTGCCGGCGCATGGGGAAGAGGCGCGTCATAGCCGAGACGGGCGCCGGCCAGCACGGCGTGGCGGCGGCGACGGTCTGCGCGATGCTCGGCCTCGAGTGCGCCGTCTACATGGGCGAAGAGGACGTTCGCCGCCAGATGCTGAACGTCTTCCGCATGCGACTGCTAGGCGCAGAAGTCCGCGTCGTCGAAAGCGGCAGCCGGACGCTGAAGGACGCCATCAACGAGGCCATGCGCGATTGGGTGTCCAATGTCGACAGCACCTACTACCTGCTGGGCAGCGCCGTCGGGCCGCACCCGTATCCGCTGATCGTGCGCGAGGCGCAGTCGGTCATCGGCGCAGAGACGCGGGCGCAGGCCCTGGAGCAGCTCGGGCGGCTCCCCGACTACCTCGTCGCCTGCGTCGGCGGCGGCAGCAACGCCATCGGCTTCTTCCATCCCTTCTTCGCCGACGCCGGCGTCAGCTTCGTCGGCGTCGAAGCCGCCGGACGCGGACTGGACACGCATCTCCACGCAGCCAGCCTGGCGCGCGGGCGGCCGGGCGTGCTGCACGGAAGCCACTCGTATCTCTTGCAGGATGCGAACGGGCAGATCGAGTCGACGCACAGCATCTCGGCGGGGCTCGACTACCCGGGCGTCGGGCCGGAGCATAGCTTCTACAAGGAGTCGGGGCGCGCGCAGTACGTCGCGGTCACAGACGCGGAGGCGCTGGCGGCTTTGCAGCTCCTCAGCCAGACGGAAGGGATCATCCCCGCGCTGGAGTCGGCGCACGCCGTCGCCTACGCCGTCAACCTCGCGTCGACACTGCCGCGCGAAGCGACGGTCGCGGTCTGCCTGTCGGGTCGCGGCGACAAGGACATGGAGACAGCGTCGCGGGCGTTGGACATCATGGCCTGAAGCGTCGC
>JALHUB010000103.1 GCA_022865685.1 Dehalococcoidia bacterium
CGAACCCGCGATCTCCGCCTTGAGAGGGCGGTGTCCTGGGCCACTAGACGAATGCGCCACATCTGATTATGCCCGAAAAGAATTCAGGCGACAACACGGCCCGTTCGTCGGGTCTGGCTGGGGAGGGAGGATTCGAACCCCCGCATACGGATCCAGAGTCCGCTGTCCTACCACTAGACGACTCCCCAACCGCCATGCAAGTTTAGCATGGAGTCAGGCGCTCGTAAACCGAACCTTATGACGCATGGGGCGGGCATCTTGCCCGCCTCGCCCCGCGAAAAGGGAGAAACGGTCGAGCGAGACGCTCGACCTACGCGAAATCAGGTCAGGCGGTGGAGAGCATCGTCGAGGCGGGCGAGGCAGCGTTCGCGGCCGAGGACCTCCATCGTCTCGAAGAGCGGCGGCGTGGCGGTCTGGCCGGTGACGGCGACACGGACGAGCATGAACAGATCGCCCGCCTTCAGACCCAACTCCTCGGCGAGAGGACGCAGGGCGCCTTCGAGGGCATCGTGCTCCCAACGGTCGACCGCGGGGAGTCGAGATGTCGCCGATTCGAGCGCCCGCCGCGCCTCGTCGCGCTTGCCGGCGAAGCGCTTGCCCAGCAGCAGCTCGGGCGGGTATTCCAGCGGCCCTTCGACGAAGAAGAACACCGTCAACACGGCGGCCTCGTCGAGACGCTTGATGCGCTCCTGAACGAGAGGCACGATCCGGAGGACGTAGTCGCGGTCGAGCGGCCTCGGCACGTCGGGCGGCAGGTCCTCTTCCAGACGCTCGATGAGCAGCTCAGCCAGACGCTCCGGTGAAAGCGCCCGCACGTAGACGCCGTTCATCCAGGTCAGCTTCTCGACGTCGAAGATGGCGGGGTTCTTGACGATGCGCTCCAGGCTGAAGTAACGGATGAACTCCTCTCGCGAGATGATCTCCGTGCGGTCGTCTAGCGACCAGCCGAGGAGGCCCAGGAAGTTGAACATCGCCTCCGGCAGGTACCCCTGGCGCCTGTACTCGAGCAGGGAGACGGCGCCGTGCCGCTTGCTCAGCTTCGCGCGGTCGCTGCCCAGGATCATCGGCAGGTGGACGAACTGCGGCGCCGCATAGCCGAGCGCGTCGTAGAGCAGCAGATGGCGCGGTGTGCTCGGAAGCCACTCTTCGGCGCGCAGGACGTGCGTTATCTCCATCAGGTGGTCGTCAACGACGTTCGCCAGATGATAGGTCGGAAAGCCATCGGACTTGACGATGATGAAGTCATCCAGCGTCTCGTTCTCGAAGACGACATGGCCGCGAACGATATCGTCGAACTCCTCGCGACCGCTGAGCGGTGTCTTGAAGCGGACGACGGGGACAGTGCCTTTCGCTTCCTCCTGCGCGCGGTCGTCCTCGTTGAGGTTGCGGCAGCGACGGTCGTAGCGCGGCGGCTCCTTGCGACGCGCCTGCTCCGCCCGCACCTGCTCCAGCCGCTCCGGCGAGCAGTAGCAGCGATAGGCGGCGTCCTTCGCAATGAGTCCTTCGGCGGCGCGGCGGTAGTGCTCCAATCGCTGCGACTGGTGGTAGGGGCCGTAGGGCCCATCCACCTCCGGCCCTTCGTCCCAGTCGAGGCCGAGCCAGCGCAGGCTGTCGATGATAGCGTCGAGGGCGCCGGGCACGAGTCGCGTCTGGTCGGTGTCCTCGATGCGCAGCACGAAGCTGCCGCCTTCGTGGCGGGCGAACAGCCAGTTGAAGAGGGCCGTGCGTATATTCCCGACGTGCGGGATGCCGGTAGGACTGGGAGCGAAGCGAACGCGAACGGTCATAGCAGCAAGACTCTCGGGAAACAGCGCGCGCGGGCTATCGTGCGCATTCTAGTCGATGGCGACGCCGGCCTCAAGCGCCAGCCGCCCGACTCAAGGCCTCCTCGAGATCCCTCGGCAGCGGTGATTCGAAGGCGAGGGAGCGTCCGTCGCGTGGATGCCGGAAGGCGAGCCTGCAGGCGTGCAGGAACTGGCGCCCGACGAGCGTCGATGGCTTGCCGTACAGCGCGTCGCCGACGATAGGGTGGCCGGCGGCGGCGAAGTGGACGCGTATCTGGTGGGTGCGGCCGGTCGAAGGCGCGACTTCGACGAGCGTCATGCCGTGGAGGTACTCGCGGACGCGGTAGGCCGTGCGCGCGGGGCGTCCGCCCTCGACTATTGCCATGCACTTGCGGTTGCGCGGGTCGCGCCCGATAGCGCCTTCGATGACGCCTTCCGGCTGTTCGACGCGGCCTCGCACGAGCGCCAGGTATCGCTTCTCGACGCTGTGCTCCTTCAACTGCTTCGATAAGCCGGCGTGGGCGCGGTCGTTCTTGGCGACGAGCAGGAGGCCGGATGTGTCCTTGTCGAGCCGGTGAACGATGCCCGGCCGGAGGACGCCGCCCACGCCCGACAGATCGCGGCAGTGCGCGAGGAGAGCATTGACGAGTGTGTGGCTCCTATGGCCGGGCGCGGGATGCACGGTCAGCCCGGCCGGCTTGTCGACGACCAGCAGGTCTTCGTCCTCGTAGACGATGCGCAAGGGGATCGCTTCCGGCTCTACGTCAAGAGGCTGTGGCGGCGGGACGCGCACGTCGACGGCATCGCCGGGGCGCAGGAGAAACGACGGCTTGGCGCTTCGCCCGTTGACAGTCGCTAGCCCTTCTTCGATCAGGCGCCGGGCGCGGGAGCGCGAGAGGTCGGGGCACTGCCGGGCAACGAAGGTGTCCAGACGCTGTCCTTCGTCTTCCTTGACGACGAGGCGGAACGTCTGCTCCGTCAGGTGCTCTTCTCCCGCCAGATTGTGTCGTTGAGCGTCAGGAACGCGACAATTGCGACAACACCGACGCTAATCGCTGAGTCGGCGACGTTGAACGCCGGCCAGTGAGGGAACTTGATGAAGTCGGTGACTTCGCCGACCCGGATGCGATCGGCCAGGTTGCCGACGGCGCCGCCCAGTTGCAGCCCGAGCGCGATGCGCAGGAAACCATGCTCCATCGGCGGATAGAGGTAGTAGAGCATGATGGCGACCAGACCCAGGAGGGTCGTGACCGTCAGGAATAGCGTCTGGCCCTGCAGCATGCCGAAGGCGGCGCCCGAGTTGGTCACGTGGATAAGCTGAACAGGGCTATCCGCGGGGAACGCCTCGCCGAGGGTCAGCCTGCTGCGGATGAGGTACTTCGTGAACTGGTCGAGGGCGAAGATGGTGGCCACCACGAGGAAGAAGGGCGCGTCTCGGCGCAGACGGGCCAGCAGCCAGTTGTGGCTCTGCGGAATGGGCTTGTCGGTTTCGATCAACTTGGGCCTTTCGTCCGGATGGCAAACGCGCTCCGACTCTGCTACGATCTTAGCATCGGTGATGAGAGGTGGCAACGAGATGAAATCCGACCGTCCGCGCGAGAGGGTCCCACCCAACCAGCGCGTGACTTCGAAGCTGCCGACGCTGACGTACGGCCCCGTGCCGCGAATTGATCTCGCGCAATGGCGGCTGGAGGTCGGCGGCCTCGTCGAGCAGCCGCTCTCGTTCACCTGGCAGGAGCTGACGGCGCTCCCTCACGCCGCGCCCGTCATCGACATCCATTGCGTGACGGGCTGGAGTCTACTGGACAGCGCGTGGGAGGGGATCGCTTCGCGGGAGCTGATGAAGCGCGTTCGCCTGAAGCCTGAGGCGAAATACGTCCTGGCGGAGTCCTACGGTAGCTACTCGACGAATCTGTCCGTCGCCGACTTCCTGGCGGAGAACGTGCTATTGGCCTTCAACTTCGGCGGCGAGCCGATCACGCCGGAGCACGGTTGGCCGCTGCGCCTGGTGGTGCCGCACCTCTACTTCTGGAAGAGCGCGAAGTGGCTGCGGCGGCTTACGTTCAGAGACCACGACGAGCCCGGGTTCTGGGAGTCTGCGGGATACCATATTCGCGGCGACCCCTGGAAGGAGGAGCGCTACTCGTACTAGCGCGGCGATCTCGCTGTAACTTGTAGGGTCGGGACTATTGCCCGACCCTACTTTTGTGCTCGTAGTTCGGAGGCCGGCGCTAGGCAGGCGGCTGGATGGACACGGCGCTGCTGTTCACTTCGCTGACTTCCCAGGAGACCGAAGCCTGCGTTACCTCGGAGCCAGCCGGGTATGTGGCGCTGATTGTGGCCTTGACGGGCCAGCCGCCGTCGGAGGCGCGCCACAGGTCCATGGCGAACTTGTCCGGCTGCGTCCCTGAGTCGCCCGCTCCGAATATCTCCGCCAGCTTGGCCATGGTATCGGCGCTTGCTTCGCTTATCTGGTAGTGGCGCGCTTTCACGCCGTTGACGGTCTCCTCGCCCTGGTCGGAGCTGACGCCTATGATCTCATCGATTGGGAAAGAACCCCAGAAGTCCCTCGGGAGCAGGCCGGAGACCTCCCCCTCCGCCTCAGCGATGTCTACCGTCTCCCACTGGCCCGAGACGGAGTTCTTGGTCCACGCTTCCGAACCGATGATGATCATCGAGCTTATCGGCGTGTCGGAGTCGCTGAGGTAGAAGTCCATGGCGATGCTATCCGGCGCTTTGACGCTGCCCTTGATGGTGACACTCGTGGCGCCGTCGCCGGTCATGTTCATCTGGTAGTGATAGCTCTGCAGGGCGGCGAAGGGATCGACCGTGGGAGCGGACGTCTCGACGGGAGACGGCGTAACGGCGGTATCGGAAGAGGGCGTCGAGCCGGCCGGGCTGGTGACAGCGGCCTGCGGCGTCGCCCTGCCGGTGTCCTCGCCGTTCCCGCCTCCGCTGCATGCGGCGATGAGGACGGCGAGAAGGCAGGGGATCACCAAGAGCGCGCGCATGTTGAGGACCTCCGCTGGTCGAGCCGGCGAGACAACAGTGTCACAAGAATACCTACTTTAATCAGCGTAGACGTTGGATCGACGCTCGTCAAGCAAGGCGCAGGGGAGAACGGTCCGCCCTGCCGGCTGGACGCAATCCGAGGATGCCCATATAGTGAGGGGTCGAGAGTGCCGAAGTTTAGTGAGGTAGCACGGACGCTGCGCTGGGTAGCGACCGTTCTCGTTGGTCGCGCGTTCTGTCGCGTGGAACAGGAAGGGGGCAAGCTGTGAGAACTCCGGGGAAGGCACGATTTATCGGGGCGCTGGCCGCGATGTTGGTCATCGCAACTACGCTGACGCTGGGCTGCGGCGGCGGAGGCGACAAGATCGACTTCAGCAGCGGCGGCGGCGACAAGGACAACGGCACTGCAAGCGCAAGCAACGACAGCGAGGGAAGTGGAACGAGCAAGCAGGCCAAGGGAGCGGACGAGTATGCCTCGCAGTTCTGCGGCGCGCTTAATAAGTACGCAGACGACATCCAGGGGTTGACGACCGCCGAGACGGACATGGAAGACCCGGCGGCGATGCAAGACTTCATCGACCAGATGGTCCCGCTCTTCGAGGGCATTTCGAAGGACCTGGACAAGATCAACCCGCCGTCCGAGGCCGCGGACTGGCACAACGGGCTAGTGGAAGGGATGTCAGCCGCCGCCGACCTGTTCAGCCAGATGGGCGACGCTCTCGACAAGCCGCTCGACGAGGCCATGGCGGAGATCACGGACCTTTCGACGGAGATGAGCGACCTCGACAACCCGTTCGGGTCGATGGGCGACCTGCCGGAGGAGTACCAAACGGCGTTCGAAAACAACGCCGATTGCCAGGACCTGCAGAACCTGGACATTTTCCAGTAAACACTCAACATCCGGCGTCGGGTAATCCGACTTGACGTGTATTCAAGCGCGCGTTCCCGTCGACGAAGTTTACGGTCGGCGGGAGCGCATGCTAGACTGATGTGGGCCCCCATCGTCTAGTGGCCTAGGACGCCACCCTTTCAAGGTGGAAACGGGGATTCGATTTCCCCTGGGGGCACCAGGTCGCATCTTTCTGCGTAAGCCCCCTGTCAACTTCGCGTGAACCAGCCGACATAGAGATGGGGTAGCGGGCGCGCATTTGCCATCTCACCGGAACTGTGCTAGAGTAAGGTAACTCGATTCCTCGTCTTCTTATGCAAGGGAACCCCCGGTTCGTACGGCACTAGACGACCTGGAGCAAGAACAAGGAGGTCGTCAGTGTCACTCTCCAAAAAGACGCTCTCGCGCGAGTCCATTGCTGAATAGAGCTCATACTCCCGAGCGAGGGCCGGTGGAACACGCTATCGCTTCTCCGAGAACGCCGCAGTACCCATCGCCACAGCCACCAACGACAAAACAGCAACACACCAACGAAAGGCCGAATCTTTTGACATCTTTTCGCGACTTCGCGCTCCGCGCCTCTTCTTTGAAGGCGCTGGAGGCAATGCAGATCACTCTTCCGACGCCCATTCAGGCAGCCGCCATACCGCCGCTGCTGCAGGGGCGCGACATCATCGGGCAAGCGTGCACCGGGTCGGGCAAGACGCTTGCGTTCGGGCTCCCGCTCGTCGAGAGCATCGATGCGGGCAGCCGCGACCTGCAGGCGCTCGTCCTGGTGCCGACCCGCGAGCTGGCGCAGCAGGTCGCCGGTGTCATGGAGTTGATCACAGCGGGCACGGGCATTCGCCTGGCTCTTCTGTACGGCGGGCAGGCCATCGGGCCGCAGCAAGACGCCCTTCGACGGGGTTGCCAGATCGTCGTCGGCACACCCGGCCGGATACTCGACCACCTTGCACGCCGCACCCTTCGGACCGAGAGCGTGAGATACCTAGTCCTCGACGAAGCCGACGAGATGCTGGACAGAGGGTTTGCGCCTGACGTAGAGCGCATCGTCGCCACGACGACGCCGCACGGGCGGCAGACGAGCCTCTTTTCCGCCACGACGCCCGAATGGGTCGAGAAGGTAGCGGCGCGCTACTTGAAGAACCCCCTGCTGATCCAGATGGACCTGGAAGCCGGCGACGGGCTGAGCATCGAGCATGAGGTCTGCGAGGTGTGGCACGAGGAGAAGTTCGACGTGCTGCGCAAGCTCCTCGACCAGGAGACCGCAGGGGCCACACTGGTCTTCGGGCGCACAAAGCACGGCGTCCGCAACCTGGGTCAGAAGCTCATCCGGCTGGGCTATGCCGTCGATGTGCTCCAGGGCAATTTGTCGCAGGCCCAGCGTGACCAGGTGATCAGGAGGTTCAGAAGCGGTTCCACGCCGATTCTGGTTGCCACCAACGTCGCGGCGCGCGGCCTGGACGTGCTGCACATCGAGCGGGTGATCAACTACGAGCTGCCGGAGACGCACGAGCTGTTCACGCATCGCGTCGGCCGTACGGGCCGCATGGGACGTGCCGGACGCGCCATCACGTTGCTTGGCCCGGCCGACCTGCCGAAGTGGCACGAGATCGAACGGGGTCTCGGCAGGAAGCTGCCTCGCGTCACTCCGGACGGAGAGGCAGTTCGACCTCTCCCTTCAGTGCCCTTCCGCGGCGGCGGCCGGCGCTTCGCCCGCAGGCGCTCCGCTTCTCGGATCTAGCAACCCCATCTCCGCCGAGCGTCTTCCTCCGCATGCCTTAATGTGGCGTTTTTCACGAGATCGACACGCCAGTCCTATTGACTCTGTGCCTCCGAACCGATATTCTAGGCGGTAGGCGGCAACCGGTGGCCGCCCGCCTGCGTCATGGTGGGCCGCGAACCCAGCGTGCCGCTACGGGACCGAGAGCTGACATGAACGGCAACCTGGAGACATCGCTTCGCAACGTCGTCGTCTTCGAATGCGCCGGAGCGCGGACGGCAGACACCGCGACAGCGACGGCCGCAGAGCAGGCGGTGCCCCTTCACCATGCGACCCAGACGATTCGCGTCCCCTGCTCGGGCAAGCTCCAGCCGGAACACCTTCTGAAGGCGTTCGAGGCCGGCGCAGACCTCGTGGTCGTGCTCACCTGCAGCGACGGCGAGTGCCGTTACCTGGAGGGACGCCGCCGCATCCAGCGCAGGCTCGACTACGTGCGCGGATTGCTCGACGACATCGGCCTCGGCGGCGCGCGACTCGTGCTTGTCGACAGACCCCCTGATTCGCAGGCGAACGGCACGTGGGAAGCGCTGACGACCCTCTCGGCCAACCTGACCGCAAGCCCCCTGGGCAGAAACGACAGCACAGGAGACTAGCGCGATGATACAAGACGCGACGCTTTCGAAGCTGGCGCAGGCGCTGCGCTCCGGGCGGCTGGCCATTGTCGCCGAGTGCGTTCCGGCCGCTGTCAACGACGCCGAAGCCTTGAAGCGGCTGGCGGCCGCTTTCCCCCCGCTCGACGCCGTCGTCGTTGGCAGCGATAGCGTGTCCGCCCTCGTCTGCTCGACGCTGCTTGCCGCGCAGGGCGTGGAGACCGTGCTGTGCCTGTCGACGGGCGATCGCAATCGCGCCGCCCTGCTGGCAGACGCGCGGGGCGCGGCGCTGCTCGGCGTGCGAAACGTTCTCTGCGTCAGCGGCGACCATCCGTCGCTCGGCGCGTCGCCCGAAGCTGCCGCCGCGTTCGACATCGACCCCGTTCAGCTCGTGCAGGTGCTAAGACACAGCGGCGAGTCGGCTTCGACGCTGCTCGTCGGCGCCGAGGTTTACCCGCAGCTCCGTCCCCTGGACCTTGCCCTGATCGATACCCGAAAGACGGTCGCTGCC
>JALHUB010000104.1 GCA_022865685.1 Dehalococcoidia bacterium
ATGACGAAGCATGCCTTCAGACTCCAATCGCCACCGGCTATCGTACAAGCCGGCGCTCGACGGCATCCGCGCCCTCGCGGTCGCCGCCGTCCTCGCCTATCACTCGGGGCTGCCGTGGGCGCGTGGCGGCTTCCTCGGCGTCGACGCTTTCTTCGTCCTCAGCGGCTACCTTATTACGAGCCTCCTCCTGACCGAGTGGAATGTCCACGGCAATATCGGCCTCATCGCCTTCTGGTCCCGGCGAGCGCGACGCCTTCTGCCGGCCCTCTTCCTCATGCTCCTTGGTGTCACCTTCTACGCCGTGGTCTTCGCCGGCCAGATCGAGATGGAGAGAATCCGAGGCGATGCCATTGCCACTATCGCCTATGTCGCTAACTGGCGGCCGGTATTCGTCGGGCAGTCCTATTTCGACCAGTTCTCGCTTCCTTCCCCTCTGCGTCACACCTGGTCCCTGGCAATCGAGGAGCAATACTACCTCTTCTGGCCCTTGTTGCTCCTGGCCCTACTCCGCCTGCGCCGCCTATCGCCGGGCAGGCTGCTTGCCGCAACTCTGATCATGGCCGCGGCTTCGGCGATTCTCATGGGCGCGCTGTTTCGGCCGGAGCACGACCCTTCCCGCGTCTACTACGGCACCGACACGCGGGCGCAGTCCCTGCTCGTCGGCGCCGCCCTGTCGATGCTGCTGATGCGCCTGCCTGCCGGCGGGCAAGGGGCCGGCGCGTTGCGCAACGGGCTTTCGAAGTGGACGCTACAGATCGCCGCCGTCGGATGCGCGATTGGAATCGGTTGGGTCTGGACGCACGCGTCCGGCAACGACGTCCTTCTATACCGGGGAGGCTTCCTGTTGCTGGCTGCCGGCGTGGCAGTCATCATCGCCGCCGCTGTGCAGCCCGAGCCCGGTATCGTCGGCAGGGCGCTCTCCATCCCGCCGTTGCGCGCCCTCGGCCTGATATCCTACGGCGTCTACTTATGGCACTGGCCCATCTACATGATGCTCACGCCCGGCCGGACCGGCCTGACCGGATGGGACGGCTACGAGTTGTTTATTGTGCGCGTCCTTGCCACGTTGATGATCGCGACGGTCTCCTACCATGTGCTGGAGATGCCGATACGTCGCGGCGCGTTCCGCCGGCGAAAGGTGGCGTGGGCATTCGCCCCCAGCGGGGCCGTGGCGCTCGCGGCCGTGTTTGTGCTGGTCACCCGGGGTCCCACTTCTCCGTCTGTCGCCGGTCTCGCGATGGAGCGCGCTCCGCCACTCCCGACCGCCACGCAAGGTCCCCCGCCCACGCAAGGGCCGCCTGCCCGGGTCATGATGGTCGCCGATTCGGAAGGGAGGTCGATGCTGCCCGGCCTCAAGCTGCTGGCCGACGAGCAGAACCTCACGATAACGGACGTGGTGGCTATCGGTTGCGGCTTCCTCGACCTCGACCAGGCGCCGGACCCGTCCGTCCCAGGGCCCGTAGTCCAACTATCGAAAGCGCAAGCCGACCATTGCAAGGACTGGCACAACACATGGCCGGCAGAGCTTGCGGCTCTCCGACCCGACATTATCCTTTGGATCTTCGGTCCCTGGGACAGCTACAGCTTCGTCGCGGACGGGAAGCTTCTGCAGGCGGGCACGCAGGAGTGGAACGACTATTTCCTCGCCGGGCTACAGAGAGACCTTGATCTGTTCACCGCCGACGGGGCCAGGTTCATGCTTCTCACCTACCCCTTCTACAGGCCCCCACAATGGTCGCTTCTTCCCAACGGTGATGAACTGGAACAGGAAGCCCAGGGGCGCATCGAGACTGTGAACGACCTCTACCGGCGGTTCGCGGCAGAGCATGCCGACAAGGTCATGCTTGTGGATATGAACGACTTCGTTTGCCCCCAGGGCAAGTTCACCGACATCGTCATCGACGGCATCAGACTGCGAGAAGACGGCGGTCATTTCACCGAAGCAGGCTCTCTCGTGGTTGCCCGCTGGCTGGTGCCCCAGATCGTCGAGGCAGCAGGCGGAGGCGCTCCTCTTGCGAACCGCCCGTGAGGCCGCCTCCAAGCTGTCGCCGACCGGCACGTCGACCATACTTGTACCATCTCCAGCTTGCGGTTAGAGTCTTGGCGTGACCGGCAAGACTCCCCCCATCATCGGCGGCATTGACCTCGGCGCGACGAAGATACTCTCCGTCGCCGTCACCCACGGCGGCAAGCTGCTGGCCGAAGACCTGCGACCCACTCAGGGCGCCGACGGGCCCGACGCCGTCATCGCCAACATGATCGCGTCGCTGCGACAGGCAGTCGCGAATGCCAGCGGACCGCAACCCGCCGCCATCGGCATCGACGCGCCGGGGCCTGTCGACTACGCGCGCGGCATAATCACCTCCCCGCCAAACCTCCCCGGCTGGCACGATGTCCCCCTGGCGTCGATCTTCGAGAAGGAGTTCGGCGTGCCCTGCGTCCTCGAGAACGACGCCAACGCGGCCGCCTTCGCCGAGCACCGCTGGGGATCGGGCCGCGGCAGCCGCCACATGCTGTTCCTCACCGTGAGCAGCGGCGTCGGCGGCGGCATCATCATCGACGGCAACCTCTATCGCGGCGCTTCCGGCGCAGCCGGCGAAGTAGGCCACATGACGATAAACGCCCGCGGCGCCCGTTGCCACTGCGGCTGTCGCGGCTGCCTCGAGATGTACGCCTCCGGTATCGCGATAGCGCGACTCGGGCGCAGGCTGGTCGCACGACATCCCGAGTCGCTCCTGGCGCGGCTGGCCCGCAAGCAGCCCCTGACCGCGAAGCTGGTGCACGAAG
>JALHUB010000105.1 GCA_022865685.1 Dehalococcoidia bacterium
CACGGCAGCCCTGGTGGCGACGCTGTCGCAGTTAGCGCCGTCGGAGCTGCGGGAGGTCTACCAACAGGCGGTCCCCATGATGCAGCAGTACGACGCCCTCCTCGGCGACGTGCAGAGCGCGCTGGAGAACGACCGCGACCTCGACGCCTTCTTCGCGGACGTGCAGCCGTGGCTGCAACAGGCGGAAGCGGAATCGGCCAGTCCTTGACACACATCGCCGAGGCTGGAAAGCCTCGGCTACGGTGGTGGTTTTTGTAAGGGCGCACGGCCGTGCGCCCCTACATGACACCCACGAAATCGATGGTTATCCCTTGATCACCGCCAACGGCTTCATCCGCGCGACCTTGCGCGAGATGCCCGCACGGTCCAGCACCTCCACCACGTCGGCGACGTCCTTATAGGCCTCGCTCGCCTCCTCGGCGATCAGCGACCGGTTGCGCACCCGCACGACGATGCCGCGCGCCTCCAGCCGTCCGACGATGTCGACGCCCTGCAGTGAGCGCTTCGCGGCGCCGCGGCTCTGCAATCGACCCGCCCCGTGGCAAGTGGAGCCCCATGTCTCCGCCATCGCCCGCTCGGTGCCCGCGCAGACGTAGGAGTAGCGCCCCATGTCGCCGGGGACGAGCACCGGCTGGCCGACCTTGCGATAGCGCGGCGGCACTTCGGCGTGGCCCGCCGGGAAGGCGCGCGTCGCCCCCTTGCGGTGCACGCAGAGTCGCATCGACTGCCCGTCGACGCGGTGCTCCTCGACCTTCGCGATGTTGTGCGCGACGTCGTAGACCTGCGTCATGCCCAGCTCAGCCGCCGGACGGCCGAGCACGTGGGCGAAGGCGCCGCGCGTCCAGTGGGCGATGGCCTGGCGGTTGGCCCAAGCGAAGTTGGCGGCGGCGGCCATCGCGGCCAGATAGTCCTTCCCCTGCTTCGAGTCGAGGGGAGCGCAGGCAAGTTGCCTGTCCGGCAGGACGATCTCGAACTGGCGGGCCGCCTTCTCCATCACTGACAGGTAGTCCTGACAGACCTGGTGGCCGAAACCGCGTGACCCGCAATGGAAGAAGACGACGACGCGACCAATCTCAAGGCCGAAGGCGCGCGCCGCCTCCTCGTCGTAGACCGCCTCGACCACTTCGATCTCCAAGAAGTGGTTGCCCGCGCCCAGCGTGCCGAGCTGCTCCTGGCCACGCTCCCGCGCCCGCCTGCTCACCGTCGCCGGGTCCGCGCCCGCCAGGCAGCCGTGGGATTCCGTAGCGTCGAGGTCGTCCGGCGCGCCGTAGCCGCGGTCGAGCATCCAGGCGGCGCCGTGCAGCATGATGTCGTCGAGCTCGTTGTTGCTGACGCGAAGTGGGCCGTGGGCGCCGAGGCCGGAGGGCACGTCGCGGAAGAGCTGGTCGGCGAGACGGCCAAGGACGGGCCGCACCTCCGCTTCCGTGAGGTCGGTGCGAATGAGCCGGGCGCCGCAGTTGATGTCGAAGCCGACGCCGCCGGGGGACACGACGCCGCCGTTGAGTCGCATCGCCGCCACGCCGCCGATCGGGAAGCCGTAGCCCCAGTGGATGTCGGGCATGGCCATCGAGTAGCCGACGACGCCCGGCAGGAAGGCGACGTTCGCCACCTGCTCCACCGCCTGGTCTCCGGCCATCGTCCGCAGTAGGCGCTCGTCGGCGTAGATGAGGCCGGGGACGCGCATGCCCGGCTTGTAGCTCGTGGGCAGCCGCCAGCGGTAGTCGTCGACCTTCTCCAGCGAGCTGAGCCATCCCTTGGTCATGATGTCGCTCCCTAGATATCGAGTATGACGCGGACCTGATAGCCGCCGGCCACTGACGCGACCTCTAGCATGTGACGCGTGACCGCCTTGATCATCAGCTTCGGGTTGTGGCGATCGAGGTCGAGCGGCTCGCCGAAAGCATGCGCGACGACGCGGGTGTCGCTGATCTCGTCGACGTCGAAGCGGTTGAACACGAGGTTGTCGACTTCACTTATGTAGAGCAGCTCTGCCAACCAGGCGACCAGCAGCCCTTCGCGGTCGTCGGCCTCGACTTCGATGCGCCGCTCCTCGCGCGGCTCGATGCGGTCGAGGTCGACCATCAGCGAGAACATGGCTTTCGCGGCGTTGGCGAACGCCTCGCCGAGCGTGAGGCCGCGCCCGACAATGCCGACGTCGGCGGTGTGGTCGAAGGTCTCGAACGGCGGTTGCGCAATCATCGCTGCCCGCCTCCTCGCTTTCAGTATGGCAGCGGCGATCTCAGGCCGTCAATGACCAGGCAATGGCCGCCACGATGGGATGTAGGGGAGGACTTCAGTCCTCCGCGTGGCAGCGGAAGAATCGGGAGGGCTAAAGCCACTCCCCTACATTGGAGAACGGCGCCTTAATCGCCCGAACGGGGCTTCGTCTCGCGCCAGAGGGATTCGAGGGCGTCGATGGGAAGATCGGCGATGCGGAGGTTCCGCTCCTGCGCCAGCGATTGCAGGGCGTCGAAACGGCGCCGGAAGCGACGCGACGCCAGCCGCAACGACTCCTCAGCGTCGAGGCCAAGCTTGCGCGCCAGGCTGACGAGCACGAAGAGCGTGTCCCCCAGCTCTTCGCGCTTCTCGTCGACCGTTTGCGCTTCGGCGAGCTCGCGCGCCTCTTCCGCCAGCTTGTCGAGCACGTCCTCGACGCGCGGCCACTCGAAGCCGGCAGCAACGGCGCGCTCCTGTAGGGCCTGACTGTAGGCGAGGGCGGGCAGCGCCTGCGGCACCTCCGCGGGCAGCGACTCCCCGCCGCGCTCCTCGCTCTTGATCGCTTCCCACTTGAGGACGACCTCCGCCGCCGTGTCGACCTTCGTCTCGCCGAAGACGTGCGGGTGGCGACGCAGCAGCTTCGTCGCGATGCCCTCGATGACGTCGTCGATAGTGAACTCGCCGCTCTCGGAAGCAATCTGGGCGTGGAGCAGAATCTGGAGGAGGACGTCACCCAGCTCTTCGCGCAGCTTGGCCGGACTGCCGCCGTCGAGGGCTTCCAGCGCTTCGTAGGTCTCCTCCAGCAGGTAGCGACGAAGACTCTCGTGCGTCTGGGCGCGGTCCCAGGGGCAGCCATCGGGCGCCCGCAGCCGGCGGACGATCTCGCGCAGTCCGTCGAAGGAACAAACGTCCGGCTCGGGCGGTTTCTGCGGGTCGGTCATGGGGCCTCCAAGATCGGCGGTGTGTTCGATTATAAAAGGTGGAGAAAAGGGTTGACAAGGTTAAAGTGCCTACCTAGTATTACCGGTAGGTTACTTGTGTCGGGCGGGGCGTTCACAGGTGAGGAAGGTGTGGCTTGGTGGCCGTCCGTGCCCTGGCAACGGCGCTCTTCATACTGGCTATCCCTTTGGCACTGATCGGGACCAACGTACGCTTCCTGGCCAACGAGGAGCGCGTATACACCTATTCCATCGACCAGTACAACGCGCCGGCGCGCACCGGCATCGCCCGCGACGAGCTGGTGCGGGGGAGCAAGGAGTTGCGCGACTACTTCAACAACGACGCGAAGCTCGTTTCGATCCACGTCCAGCAGGGAGACCGCGAGATCTCGCTGTTCAACGAGCGGGAGACGCTCCATCTCAACGACGTGAAAACGGTCTTCCACTTCGTGAACCGCCTCCAGGAGATCGCCCTCGTCTACATCATGGCCTACGTGGTCGGCGTCTTCGTCTGGGCGCGTGAGCGGCCGCTGAACAAGCTCGCGATCCAAGCCCTGGGCGGCGGTCTGCTGACGATAGGCATCATCGTCTCGCTGGGGCTCGTCGCGCTCAGCGGCTTCGACCAGGCATTTGAGCAGTTCCATCACATCGCCTTCAGCAACAACCTCTGGCTGCTCGACCCCACGACGGACCACCTGATCCAGATTTTCCCGGAGGGGTTCTGGTTCGACGTGACGATGTTCCTGGGGATCCTGACGCTGGCCGAAGCAGCGCTTATCTCAGTGGCCTCGACGGTGCACCTGACGATCAGCCGGCGCGCCGCCAGGCACGCCCTTTTGCCGAGCCAGCAGGGCGCCCACTGAAGAAACGTGGCCGAGGCTTTCCAGCCTCGGCGTCGAAATCGTGGCGCGATGAGCGAAGCGAGTCGCGCAACGCGAGCGCGATCAGCGCGCGCCGCACCGCCAGCGAACAGTCGATGGCGACCTGGCCTCAGGCGATGCCGCAGCTACCGCAGTCCCCCGTCGTGCAACTGCCGCAACTGCTCGCCACCGACGACACTTCGCCGTCGGCGCTCCTCGTCAGGGCTGAGAAGACGGAGATGACGCGCTCGGCGCCTTCGTGGCCGCTGGGGCAAGTGGCGGACTCGTCGGAGCGGCTCATCGACCGCAGAAGCTCGAACCTGCTCTCGCAGACCCGGCAATAATACTCATACAGTGGCATCGCAAGGCTCCCAGATGTCCTGTATCAATCGTAGGTCGCAGGCTGAACGAAGTCAATCCGGCCGCCCACGCATCCCACACGCTACGGCCGCCTCAGTACCGCGCCGGTGCTCGCCGAGGTCACGAGCGCGGCGTAGCGGGCGAGGTACGGCAGGAGGCCGTCCTGACGCGGCGGCGTCCACCTCGCCAGGCGCCTCTCGATCTCTTCGGGCAGCAGGCGCACGTTGAGCGTCTTCGCCGGGATGTCGATCTCGATGACGTCGCCCTCTTCGATGACGGCGAACGGGCCGCCCTCCATCGCTTCCGGCGAGATGTGGCCGATGGCGGCGCCCTTCGTCGCGCCCGAGAAGCGGCCGTCGGTGATGAGCGCGACCTCAGCGTCGAGGCCCGCACTGACGATAGCAGAGGTCGCCCAGAGCATCTCGCGCATGCCCGGGCCGCCCTTCGGGCCTTCGTACTTGATGACGACCACGTCGCCGGAGTGGATGGCGCTCAGGCCGATAGCATCGCGCGCGTCCTCCTCTGAGTTGAACACGCGGGCCGGCCCCCGGTGTCGCATCATCCCCGGCACGACAGCCGATTGCTTGACGACGGCGCCCTCCTCGGCGACGTTGCCGTAGAGGATCGCCAGACCGCCTTCGGCGTAGTAGGGGTCGTCGATGGGCCGGATCACGTTCCTGTCCAGTATCTGCGCCCCTTCCACGATCTCGCCCACAGTGTGGCCGCCGAGCGTCATCGCCTCCAGGTGAAGGAGGCCCTTGCCCGCCAGTTCCTTCATCACGCCCTGGATGCCTCCCGCCTCGTACAGGTCCTCGACGAAGTGGTTGCCGGCCGGGCTGAGGTTGCAGAGGCGCGGCGTTTTGCGACTGATTTGGTCGAACGTAGCGAGGTCCAGCTCGACACCCGCCTCGTGGGCCAGCGCCATGAGGTGCAGGATCGTGTTCGAGGAGCCGCCGATCGCCATGTCGACGGTTATGGCATTCTCGAACGCCTCGCGCGTCAGAATCGACCGCGGCGTGACGTTCGCCTCGAAGAGCTCCATGAGTCGCATGCCGGCGTACTTGGCCAGCTCGCGTCGCTTGCCGTAGACGGCGGGGATGGTGCCGTTCCAGGGTAGCGCCAGCCCGAGCGCCTCCGCCATGCAGTTCATGCTGTTCGCCGTGAACAAGCCGGCGCAGGAGCCGCAGGTAGGCGCAGCGCGGTTCAGGACCTCAAAGAAGCCGGCCGGAGTGATCTCGCCCTTCGTCAGCTTCGGGCCGAACTCGGCGATCTTGCTCACGTCGATACGCTGGTCGCAGTACCGCCCGGCGAGCATCGGCCCGCCGCTGATGATGATCGACGGCAGGTTGAGGCGGGCCATCGCCATCATCATCGCTGGCGTGATCTTGTCGCAGTTCGTGACGCAGACCATAGCGTCGAGGGCATGCGCCATCATCATCGCTTCGATGGAGTCGGCGATCAGCTCGCGACTGGGCAGCGGGTAGCACATGCCGGCGTGTCCCTCGGCCCAACCGTCGCAGATGGCGATGGCCGGGAACTCGAACGGCGTTCCACCTGCGGCGATGACGCCCTCGCGGGCCGCCCGCGCGACCTGGTCGAGGTGCTCGTGCCCCGGTACGAGCTCGTTCTGGGAGTTGATAACGGCCACGAGCGGCTTCTGCATCTCCTCGCCTGTTCTTCCCATCGCCAGGAACAGGGGCCTGCGGGCTTTGACGACGTCGCTTCTCATTCCACCCTCCAAGTCATGTCTGCAATCCGGCTCACGACATCAAGTCTAGCGGGAGAGGGCGTTCTTTGCCAGTCGAGCTGTGCGCCGTGCGCGCTCAGGCGCCTAACGTCGGAATCGACTAGACTGGACTGCGTGGTCCCGTTCAGGAGGCACGCCCGGATGCGTCATTCAGCCCGCCGGTTGGTCTCACTCCTTCCGCTCCTTGTTTTGCCGCTGGCCTTGCTGCAGGCCTGCGCGGGCGACACCTCGAAGGTCGCGGAATCGCCGCCGGCGGGCGCAGTCGATCCTGGGGCGCCCGGACCCTATCCCGTCGGCGTGGCGGAAATCGTCTTCGAACGGCCATCTTCGACAACGGGAGAGCCGCGCGTCCTGAACACGCTCGTCTGGTACCCGGCGGCGGACAGCGCCCGGGACGCGGCCGAAGACGATGCCCTCCATGGCGTCAGGGACGCGCCGCTGACCGCCGACAACCTGCCGCTTCCGATCATCATGTTCTCGCACGGCAGCGGTGGCCTGACCTGGCAGTCGACCTACTACACGACCCATCTGGCGAGCTACGGCTTCGTCGTCATCGCGCCGCCGCACCCGGGGAACACCGCCGCCGACTGCATGCCCTGCATGGACAGGGCCGCGCTAGCCGACGCCTTCTTGAACCGACCGACCGACATCACCTTCGCGCTGGAGTCCATGCTCAAGCTGAACGACGATTCCAGCTCAATGTTCTACCACGCGCTCGATGGAAAACGAGTGGGCATGAGCGGGCATTCGTTTGGAGGGCTCGTCACGTTGCAGTTGGCGTCGAGTAGCGGCGGCAACCCGTTCCTGGCCGCCCTGGCGATGGCCCCTGCGGTCGGCGGCGGCGCGCCCTCACCCGGGAGCTCGGTGGCGATACCGCTGATGATCATGGGCGGTGGAGAGGACAACGTCTGTCCCGTCGAAAACGACAGGGAGTATCTCGCCTCCCTCCAAAGCAGCGCCCCGCACTACCTCGTGGTCTTCCCTCGCGGCGGCCACCTCGCGTACAGCGATCAGTGTATCGAGATACTCGGCGACTGCGGCCCCGACCACATCAGCCAGGAAAAGGCGCACGAACTAATCAACCGTTATGCTACGGCCCTATTCAAGACCTACGTCGCCCACGACGAGAGCTACGCCGCATACCTCGACCCGCAGGCGAGCGCGGGCGACCCCGACATCGAATTCGAGGCGTCGGTCCCGTGAGCCGGACCCGAATGAGACGTTGTTTGGGGTTAGTCGCTCTTCTTGCAGCGCCGGCAGAGCTTCGAGCAGACGCCGTCGACGGAGATGGCACCCGGTCCCGTCAGCCCCAGCGTGGCGGCGCCCGTAGCCAGCGACAGCGGTAGTTCAAAGCCGCCTTCGCCAAAGTAGCCCGTTTTCCAATGCACTTTCCAGATTGCCATGCCCAGGTTGAACATTATTGGTATCGCCACCAGACGCGTCTTCAGGCCGAGAGCGATCGCCAGTCCGCCGAAGAGCTCGGTAACGCCGGAGGCGTAAGCCCCTGCCAGCGGATAGGGGACCTCCATTCTCTCAAGGCCGGCGGCAAATTGCTGCGGACCGCTCCTTTCAAAGAATGGTTGCCAGTTTGGGCCCAGTATCTTCGCCGCCCGCTCCGGCGCCTTCTTGCCGGGCCCGACGAAAAGCTTCGGATAGCCATGGGCCATCAGCGTCCCGCCGACGACCAGCCGCAGCAGCAACAGACCGAGACTTCGTAACATTGTCCTGCCTCCTCCGTCCTAGAGTGGCGGCCTTCGCAGCCTACCGGTCGGCCAAGACTATAGGGGACGCGTGCAAAGAAGGTGGCGTTCGCCACCATGATTCTTCTCCGCGATATTCAACGGTCAGCGTTAACCGCCGGACCGGCCGAATAGCTCCTCCCGCAGCACCTTCTTCTGTACCTTGCCCGTCAGACTCGTCGGCA
>JALHUB010000106.1 GCA_022865685.1 Dehalococcoidia bacterium
TGCGCTATCTGCTGGCAAACGCCGCTAAGGGCCAGGACGAGCGTGTCCATGACGAAGCCCGGGTTGACGCCGGTGCCCAGGACGGTGACGCCGTGGGCCTTCTCCTCTCGGTCGAGGTCGGCGGCGAGCTGCGGATGGCGGTCCCAGGGGTAGGAAAGCTCCTCGCAGGTCGAGATGACGTTCTTGCCGGCCCTGACGGCGGCCAGTAGCTGCGGCTGCACGGCGTCGAGGTAGGAGCCGGTACAGTGGAGGACGACGTCGGCGTCGGTAGAAAGGGCGGCGCCACTGTCGGAAGAGACGATGATGCCGAGAGGCTGCTCGAGGCCGGCGACTTCGCCCGCGTCGCGTCCGGCGATCTCCGGCGCAATGTCGACGGCTGCTACGGGGCGGACGCGTTCTTTGCTCGCCGCGAGCTTGAAGACTGCGAGACCGATCGGTCCCAGGCCGTAGTGTACGGTTCGAAACTGGTTCACCAGGTGGACTCCTTTCGCGGCGGCGATCATGGGGGGCTTCATGGCCCATGATAATGCCGCGAGGCCAAGGGTCAAGCAGGCTCGCCTGCACCGCTTCGCTGCCGCGTTGGCAATCGCGCTGGGTCAGCCAGGGCAGGGAGGAGCTTTACATAACGCTGGCGTCGAGTCGAATGACGGACGGCGGACGCTAGTTCTTGATGACGCCGGGGACGCCGATGGTGTAGCTGGTGCGGGCGCCTGACTGGGCGACGAATGTCCAGTTAGACTCATAGGCGCCGTCGCTCTTGCTGTCGCGGGCACGGACGTGGAAGGTGTAGCGCCCCGGCTCCGGAACCTTGAGTGTCGCGGAGGTGGCGCTGCTGAAGGAAGACCAGGCGGGTCGCTTGTCAGAGGTGACGCCGGTGATGTAGTACTCCTCGTCGGTGTTGAGGTTCGGGATCCAGCCTTCCAGGTAGTAGGAGAACTCCGCGGAGGCGTTGTCGGGCGATTTCCAGGAGAAGGTGGCGGAGTGGGCATCGATATTGGCCTGCGAGGGAAGGCTGGTTATCTGTGCCGCCGGCTTGATGATCGCGAGGGCGGCGGCGCGCTCGGCGACGCTCTGTCGTATGTTCGACAGATAGGCGTAGAGGTACTGGCCTGGGCAGGCGGTCTGATTGACCTCGCGGTGCCCGGCGATGTTCTGCACGCCCTGGCGCCAGACCCAGTTGACCTGCAGGAAATCGGACGAGGCGTTGGGCCATACGTAGTGGCGGCGGCAGGACCAGGCGAGGAACTCGACGAGGGTGCTGAGCATCGTCTGCTCGTTGTCGCCGATCTGGTTCTCCTCGAAATTGGCGATAAGCGCGACGCCGGCGGTGCCCTCGTTACAATTGAGCGCGTGGCCGGCGACGACGTCGGGGCTGATGATCTCGCGCCCGCCATTGGGGCCGTTGTCGCGGCCGCGGCGCCCTTCAAAGACGCGTCCGAAGCGGTCAACGAGGGCGTTGTAGCCGATGTCGCCCCAGCCGAGGGTTATGGCGTGGTAGTAGTAAACGCCACGCACTTCCTGGACGGCCTGGTCGGCGCTGTAGTTGGGATAGGGGAAGGTGGGGTCCTGCGGGTTGGTGTTCGACAGGCCGGCGGTGTGATGGACGATCAGTTTCTTCGTCGGGAGGTACATCCGCGGCCAGCTCTCGTAACCGCGGGAATCGTAGCGATAGCTTTCGGGCGCGCCCCAGGTCTCGCGGCTGATCAGGACGTCGCTGCCGAACGGCGGGTCGAGGCTGCCGGCGTCGTGGGTGGGAGCAGGCGTTTTCCCCGCGGTCGGTTTCGGCGTCGGCGTTCGCCTGGTGCGGGCGGCCTGTAGGGTCGCCGGTGGCGCCGCGGCGAGGACGGTGACGGTGACGTTTCGCAACGCGGTCGCATCGGGCGTGTCGGCAGGGAAGGCGGCGCGATACTGGACATAACGTGCGCCAGCCGCCCAGATGAGGGCACCGAAGCGCTCGCCGCGCGGGTTCTGATGCGGTTCAGCTTCGATGTAAACGCGCTGCCAGGGCGACCAGGTCCAGCCGTCGGTGGAGGTACGGAGCTCGAAGCTGATCTGGTCGCTGTTGGGGGCGTCGGCGAGCCAGTGGAGGCCGATGTGCGTCGAAGGGAAGCTCGTCTTGACGATGGGCGAGGTGTAGACGCCGCCCGAGGAAGAGGCTGCTCGCAGAGCGGGCTGTCCGGCGGGCGTGTCCCACCTGAGGCCCTGAAGCTGGCCGCCGGCAAGCTCGACGGGTGTGTGGCGGATGTCTTCGGCGATTACGAAGTCGTTCTGGGCGGCGGAACGAGCAGGGGCGCGACGCGGGAGGAGGAGGCCGGCGCCGCTACCGACGATGGCCAGTGAGGTCGCGCCGCCGAGCAACCGCCGTCTGGACATCCTCTTCTGCCAGAAGCCTTGCTGCATGCTTCTAGCCCTCCCCACCTTTCTCTGTCTGACGGCCGGCTGATCGGGGGTAAAGATAGATGGTCTGAAGAGAAAAGTCAACCTCTGCGGGGGATGAACGCGTCCAGAAATGTCGGCAGTCTCCTCGCGGGGCGCGAGATCGAAGGATGCTACGCTCAAGGGTTAGCGCAGTGTGGTGTCGAGGGCCCGATGCGCGGGCCCCGCATCGGGCCCCGAGAGCGCGATCGTCGCGCTTCCCAGGAGCCTCACGAGCGGGGCATGGACGTCGACGCCGGTGTTGGGCCGTAGCTATTTCTCGTAAGCGGCGATTACGAGATCGGTCAGAACGCGATAGCCGTCTTCGTTGAGGTGGAGATCACCCTCGGGGCCGTTGACGTTGGTGAGCTCGGCCCCCTTGCCCTCAAAGGCGGCGAAGGTCTGCACTACGTCGGCGTCGATACCGGGCGTAGCGGCGACGTCGCTGATCTCTTTGTTGAGAAGCGGCAAGACAAGGTCGCCCGGCTTCTCCAGGGGCTTGCCCGTTCCTGAGTAGGGGTTGAAGTGGTCGAGGACGAGGATCCTGACGTCCGGGCCGGCGGCGACGCGCAGCGAGCGCAGGATCGCGGCCAGGTTCTGTGACATCGCTTCGAGGGTGCGGGTTACGGCCGAAGTGCAGGCGGCATCGGTGGTCGATGCCGGAGGCGCGCAAGGCTGTCCTTCTTCGGCGAGGTCGAGGATGTCGTTTCCGCCGATGTCGATTGTCAGCACGAAGACGTCGTTCTTGGTGTTGCTGTCCTGATTGCGGAACCTGAGCTCGGCCAGTGCCATGCCGAACTGGCCCTCGGCAATCATGGAGGCGGTGGTCTCCCCGTCGACGGTCAGGTTCCGTAACGAGAGACTCTCAGCCCTGCTGTCTTCGAGGAAAGAGAAGAACAGGGGGACATAGCCGTTGCTCTTGCCGGAGGCGCCAACGCCGGCGGCGAAGGAGTCCCCCAAGGCGAGATAGGTCGACTTTTCGCTGCCGCTGCAGGCGAACGCGCTAGCGGGGAACAGGCAAACCAAGACTGCAAGAGCGCGAAGGCGCCGGTTCATGACGCTCCTCCTCGCATCCAGCGCGCTGAGGCGGATTGACAACGGCGCCAGTCTTCCTAATCATAGGGGGAAACGGACGCACTATCCATTAAACACGCCCGTAGTCTGGAGGACAAGAGGATGAGTGAGAAGCTGACGATCGAGATCGAGTACTGCACGCCTTGAAACTACACCCTGAGAGCCGCCTGGATGGCGGCTGAGCTGCTTTCGGAGCTGGGTCAGCGAGCGGAATCGCTGCGGCTCGTCCCATCCGGAGCGGGGAGATTCGAGGTGACGGTAAACGGCGAGGTGCTCTACTCCAAGGCGGCGACCGGACGTTTTCCGGAGCTATCGGAGGTGCAGCAGAAGGTCAGAGAAATGTTGACATAAATCTGCACCGCCCGCCGCGAAGCCACGGAAGCGGTCGGGTTCATTCGAATTCCACCTCCGTGCGCCCGGATGCAATGAGCGAGGTCGCGCCAAGTGATATCTTCGAGGTACAACCACGTTATAGTTATTGGCTTCGAAGCTCTGAATCGCGATTCCAGGAGGGCGAAGCATGGAGGAACGGGATTACTACGAGGTCCTGCAGCTTCATCCCAGCGCCGACCACACGATGATCGTCCAGGCGTACTGGCACCTGGCGCGCAAGTACAAGATCGCGATGGGTCGGGACGGCTTCACTGAGCACGCAATCGAGGAGCTGAACCGCAGCTTCGAGGTCCTCGGTGCGCCGGAGTCGCGCGCGGAGTACGACCGGGCACGAGCCGGACGACCGGCCGCCTCCGACGCTGCGCTGGAAGCGGAGACGAAGCGGGTGTCAATTGAGGTCTGTTTCTGGAACCTGCCGGCCCGGCAAGGGATGCTGGCGGCAGCGTGCACGGTCGGGCTGGCCGCGGTGGCTCTGATAGCAGGCGCACACCCACTCTTGGTCTTCCTCCTGGCCGTAGCGACGATCGCCGCGGCGCTGCTTGTGCTTCCGGACGATTTCCTTCAGGGTGGGAGAATATCGATTCGAAAGCGCTGGAAGAGGACGCTACGCCCCTTCGAGCTCCAAAAGTCGACGTCGCAGATCCTTGCGCGCTGGCGGCAGGCGAACGGGGACTGCGACCAAACGATTCCCCTCGTCGAGCTTTCCAAGAGCAGCGCCTATCCTCTTCATCGCTCGAACGGCCCGCCGACGGACCTCTAGCCGTCATCCGGTGTGCGCGACACTGCATCTCCACCCGGTTTGCAACTCAGCCGACGAATCCGCGCCATTCCCTGCGGGAGGGGGTCGCGCGACTTCTGCGCATATGATCGCACTATGGTAGTTATGTGGAGTCCGCTATGGGAGGAGTCGTCACAGGCAGCTTTCAAGGAAGTGGCATGGACAGCCGATTATCTATGTGGGAATTCGCGTTCCCGACAAGGTGCTCGATAAGGGCAAACCCTCCGAAAGGCGGGGGCGCAGATACGGCAGCCGGGCTACTGGAGCACTTTCCGTATATGTGGTTTGTGATATCGTTTTCGGCTTGGGAGCAGCCGGCGTCGATGCGTTCTGATTACGAACAAGCGTTCGGACAGAACTCTACACGTTCTGGCACGAGCGCGGAGGCCGTATGAAGGAACAGAGTCCGCCCTCGGGTGACCGGCCGGCTTTGGCCGAAGCGACGGTGGAGACCGGGCAGAGCAGGGCTACGTCCGCCTGGGTGAGATGGATCTCGCGCGTGACTGGAATCGTCGTTTTCCTGGCGCTCCTGGTGTGGTCGCAGTCGGGCGACTCTCTCTTCTCGCCGTCGGCCTATCGGATCGCCGGCATAGCCCTGATCCTCCTCGTAGCGGTCTACACGGCTCTCGTGGTGACGCAGGCGGGACGGGCAAACGTCAGCCTCGAGAGGTCCTATTCGGAGCACCTGGAGCGACTCAGCGAGAGCCTGCGGCATCTGGCCTACCACGACAGCCTGACCGGCCTGCACAATCATCGCTATTTCCACGACCACCTGCGGTCCGAGTTCGAGCGGGCGCGACGCTACGGCCACCAGTTGAGCGTAGTGATGCTCGACGTCAACCGCTTCAAGGAGGTCAATGACCACTACGGACACCTTACAGGCGACGAGCTGTTGAGCTTCCTGGGGCGCCTGATAGCCGAGAACGTCCGCTCCAGCGACATCGCGGCACGTTATGGGGGCGACGAGTTCGCGCTCATACTGCCGGAGACCGACGGCGCTGCCGCACGGAACACGGCCGCGAAGATAAGGGACGTCGTGTCGAAGCGGCGAGACTGGGGCGGCCGCCTGCTGGTGAACGTCGCCCTCGATGTCTCTGCCGGCGTGGCGACGTTCCCCGAAGACGCTATGACCGCCGAAGAACTCCTCCACGAGGCGGACCGCGCCCTCTACGCCTCCAAGGAGCACGCCCCGACCCCCAAAGGTCGGGGGCGGCCGCTGGGCAAGGTTATGTAGGCACCCGCAGCCCCTTCCTGCGCCAGGCCGCCAATCGGATGGCACAGCAGCGTTATGTAAAGCCCCGCCTATCCGTCGACGCGCCCTATAGCGTAGCCTCAAATTGCGGGCGCTGCGGGGAGATGCTAGACTGAGGTTCGCAGTGGTCACTCTCCTTACTACATCACGAGGAGCGCATCTGAATGTCGAAAGCGGCTAAGTGGACGGTACTGGTTATCCTGGTGGCTACGCTTGCCGCCGTTGCGTTCGCCCTGGGGGTGACGTTCGAGAGGAATCGCGGCGGCGACGGGCGGGCTGACGCGAGCGCGGCGGAAGGCGCGCCCGACTTCGACGCACTCTACGAGATCTACGGACTGCTGCAACGAGACTACGTCGACCAGTCGCTGATCGACGGGAAGGCGCTGTGGCAGGCGGCGATCAGCGGCATGGTGAAGTCGCTGTCAGACACGGGCACTTATTATGTCGACCCAGAGACGTACAGCGTAAGCATCATGCCTTCGGGCACGTTTGAGGGCATCGGCGCCAACGTGACGCAGCAGGACGGCAAGATCGTCATCCTGTCGCCGATCAAGGGCTCGCCCGCGGAGGCGGCCGGCATTCGCGCCGGCGACGTCATCGTGGAGGTCAACGGCGAATCGACGGATGGCTGGAACATCGAGCAGGCGGTATCGAAGATACGCGGGCCGAAGGGCACCGAGGTGCGGCTGGAGATTCAGCACTCGGACGGCCAGACCGAAGAGCTCACGGTGACGCGCGACGAGATAAGGGTCGAAAGCGTGTCGCGCCAGCCGCCCGGAGGCATCCTGCAGGACAGCAACGGCGACGAGGTGAAGGACCTGGCATACATCCAGATCCGCGAGTTCACGTCGCTCACGGTGTCGCAGCTCAAGCCGGAGCTGGAAGCGGTCGCCGAGAGCGGCTACAAGGGCCTCATCCTTGATCTCAGGGGCAACCCGGGCGGGCTGCTCGACACGACGGTCGACGTCGCCGACATGTTCTTGGACAACGGGACGATCCTGGTCGAAGTGGACCGCGATCAGGGCGAGATGGTGTACAGCGCCGAAAGCGGGGGCGAGGCGACGCAGATACCACTCGTCGTGCTGGTGGACGGCTACAGCGCCAGCGGCTCGGAGGTCCTGGCGGCGGCGCTGCACGACAACGGCCGCACCACGCTCATCGGCGAGAAGACGTTCGGCAAGGGCACTGTGAACCGCTCGGAGAAGCTGAGCGATGACCGCGGCGCCCTGTTCGTCACGATCGCACGCTGGCTCACGCCGAAGCGGATCGGCATCGACAAAGTCGGCATCACGCCCGACGTCAAGGTGAGCCTGACTGCCGAGGACGTGGACGCGCACCGGGACACCCAA
>JALHUB010000107.1 GCA_022865685.1 Dehalococcoidia bacterium
AGAGGGCGACGACGTCGTCCTGTGGATCATAGCCGAGGAGATCGCGGGCCGAGCGCAGGCTCAGGATCTCCTCAGAGGTGAGCGATGTGCCATGGACGACCGCGCAGCCAACATCCGGCTTCTCGATTGCGAGCCGGAAGAGGGCGATCCCGTCGCGAGGGCTCAGCCAGATGCGGCGTTTGAAGTCACTCGTGCGGAGCTCCGGGTCGTCGTAAGGAAGCAGCCAGCCGATGCGGATGGCTGCGAACTGCATGCCGAATCGGTCGTGGTAGAAGCGGCCGAGGACCTCGCCGAATGCTTTCGACACGCCGTAGATCGTGTCGGGCTGGAGCGGCGCGTCGGCGTCGATCGTGTGCGTCGCGGCCTTGAAGTGCACGACGTGGCAAGTGCTCGCGTAGACGATGCGCCGGACTCCCGCCTCCCTGGCCGCCTGGAAGATGTTGTAGGCGCCGACGATGTTGGCCGGCACGAGGTCCTCGACGAACGGGGCATCCCGACTCACTGCCGCGAGATGGACGAGGACGTCGAATCCTTCCATCGCCGAGCGGAGCTTGTCCCGGTCCTGGAGGTCGCCGAGGACGGCGGTGGGATCGTCAGGCGCGGGGCGACGGTAGAGCGTGCGGAGCTGGTAGACTTCGCGGAAGGCCGGCGCGAAGACGCGCCCGACCCGGCCAGTCGCTCCGGTGAGGAACACTTTCAGTCTGGACATGGGCCGCTCTGTCGCATTGGTCCCGCGCTCGGCGCTCAGTCGCTGGAGCGGATCAGCTCCTGGAGCGCATGGGCGCTCTTCCGCCAGGTCTTGTCGCCCGCGATGATGCCCCAGAGGTCGAGCTGGGATGCCGACGTGTCAGGTGCGCTTCTTCCATAGACGCGCGCGGGATCGTATCCTCCCTCGAACTCGTCGAGCGACACCCAGAGGAACGCCTTTTCGCAACCCGGCACGGAGAGGAGCCGCGGGTACATGTCCTTCAGCCATTCCGCTCGCAGCGCGTCTTCGCGGAGTACGACTGGATGGTCGAGGATCTCTTTGCCGCGATAGGAGGGCAGGAACTCGAGCGAGGGCTTCCTCGGGTCTCGCTTGTAGATGTCGTAGGCATGTGAGGTGATGTTGCCCGTTCCCCACCAACCGATCTCCGTCACCCAGAGCGGCTTGTCGGCCTCGCCGTGTTTCTCGATGAGCGCACGACAGTTGCGGACGATCGTCTCGTCCGGCTCGGCAGAGGTGCGCGTCCTGAACAAACCCCAGTCCACGTAGATATGGAGGTTGTGGATGTCGTAGTAGCCCCTGGCGGCATCCCAGAACTCCTTCTTCTCTCCGAGCGCGGGCAGGTGGTCGAAGGAACAGGGAAGGACCAGGGCGTCAGGCTGGACCGACTTGACGATCGCATAGCTCGGCTTCAGGATTCGCTCGACGTAGTCGGTGACGGTCAGGCCTTCGTGGAAGCTCCCGGGCTCGTTGAGGATTTCCCAGTGGCGGATCGACCCCTTGTAGCGCTGCACCCAGGCCTCGACGAAGCGCTCGAGATGCGCGGGGTTGGTGCGCACGACATCGGCGAGCGACTCACCGGCCCAGGCGGGAACGGGCGGCCGGTCGAAGTGGCCGCCGAGAGTGGCGAGGATCTCAATGCCTTCGCGATCGCAGGCCTCGACGATCCGGTCGTAGGGCTCCCAGTTGAAGCTGCCCTGCTGCGGCTCCATCAGCACCCAGGAGAAGGCGAGGCGGTTCCACTTCGCGCCCATCTCCTTGAACTGCGATACGAGCCAGAGGCCGCTGTTCAGGAAGTCGTGGTTGCCGGGACGGCCGACGTCCGGCCTGATGAAGTTGAGGCCGATGCGATCCCGGAGGCTTGCCTTCTTCGATCCGGACTTGCGCGCCATTTCAGGACGTCTCCTATCGAGTTGCCGGGCGAGCTCCGGCGCACGCAGTTCGGG
>JALHUB010000108.1 GCA_022865685.1 Dehalococcoidia bacterium
GCTCGGCGACTGGTTCCAGAGCCTGGGCACGAATCAGGCAGCGCTGGACGTGATCAATCCACTGGTCATATGGGGGCAGGTACTGATCGGCGTGACGCTGGTGCTGGGTCTCTTCACAAGGGCCGGCCTATTCTGGGCGGCAGCGATGATGATGATGTTCTACCTCGCTGTGTTCCCGCCGGCAAACAACCCGTTCATGGACGAGCACCTGGTCTACATCGTGATCTTCGGGTTGCTGGGCGCTCTGGGCGCGGGACGAATACTGGGCGTCGATGCCTGGATCGAACGGATTCCCTGGGTCAAGCGCAATCGCGTTGTCGCGCTCTTGCTCGGGTAGGATCGCTCGAGCGCATGTCATCGCAGGGGCCGGCGCAAGCCGGCCCCCACCTTTTGTCCCGCCCGTTGCGCATTGACCGTCCAGGGGAAGTAGAATGTTTCCCACCACAGCGACCCCGCCCAGGAGGGAGGCGATCATGGAATCGAGACTCGTCGGCAGAACGGCCCTGGTAACGGGCGCAGGCTCAGGGATCGGCGCCGCCTGCGCGCAGCGGCTCGCAGCTGAAGGCGCGAAGGTCGCCGTCGTCGATATCAACGGCAAGGACGCCGAGCGGGTGGCATCCCACATCAGGGACGCCGGCGGCGAGGCCATGTCGCTGGTCGCAGATGTCACTCAGTGCGACCAGGTGCAGGCTGCCGTCGACGAGACCGTGCGGGCCTATGGGCGTCTCGACATCCTGCACGCCAACGCCGGCATCACGCCCTGCCTGGTGCCGGTCGGCGACTGCCCCGAGGAGTCCTGGCGGCGCGTCCTTGACGTGAACCTGACGGGCGTCTTCCTCTGCGTCAAAGCCGCATTGCCCATAATGCGAAAGCAGAAGAAGGGCGTGCTCCTGGCGACGGCGAGCGTGGCCGGCCTCACCTCCAGTCCCGCAGGAATCGAGTACAACGTCTCGAAGACGGGCGTCATTATGCTGATGCGGCATGTCGCGCACGTCTACGGGCCGGACGGCATTCGGTCCATCGCCATCTGCCCGGGCTGGGTCGACACGCCATTCCTGAAGCCGCTGTGGGATGCCTTCGGCAGTCCCGGCCGTTCGATTCTGCGCTCTTCGTCTCCGCTGGGACGTTTCGCGACGCCGGAGGACGTGGCGGCCTCCGTGGCCTTCCTCGCCAGCGACGAGGCGTCCTTCATCTCCGGCACGGCTTTCACCATCGACGGAGGGACCACGGCCGGCGCCCCGCTGGCCCGAGGCGCGCTGGTACGGGGGTACATGGCGATGCGATCGGGCATCAGGCGATTGCAGGGCAAGCCACCGGCGAAGCTCGCGCCCTGAGCCTCTTGTCGAGGCTTTCCACAATGTAGCGGAGGGCTTCAGCCCTCCACATCATCGTCTTCGGGAAGACACTGACTCCCTCAGCGCGTTCGTACGTTCAGATTTCGCGTATGGCGGGCATCCTGCCCGCCTCGATAGTAGAAGCACGGTCGGGCGAGACGCTCGACCTACGCGGATGAGAATTGGCTACTGCTATAATGAATTCAGAGGCAATTCCAATGGAACGCTTGTACAGGAGCTCCACGCAGCGGATGCTCAGCGGCGTCTGCGGCGGGCTCGGCGAGTACTTCAACATCGACCCGACGCTGGTGCGGATCGTCTACATTCTCGTGACGATCGCGACGGGCGTCCTTCTGGGAATCGGCCTCTATATCGTGCTCTGGCTGATCGTCCCCAGCCAGGCGTCCGTCGGGAAGAGCATCCGCGAGTCGATGCGTGAGAACGTCGACGAGATGGCGCAGTCGGCGCGCGATATCAGCAGCGAGGTGCAGGCGACACTCCGCCGTACCCCGACAGAGGGTGCGCATCGAATAGAGCGGGCGGCTCTCGCGGGGCTGATCCTCGTTGCTATCGGCGTGCTGTTCCTCCTGGCGAATCTCGACCTCCTGGGCTGGCTCCGCTGGGCGCGGTTCTGGCCGCTGATACTCATCGTCATCGGCCTCCTCCTGCTGCTCAGGCGGCGCTAAGTGCATCCCTGATTGCATAGCTTGAAGCGATTGGCTATCCTCTAGAGGCTTTTCGCGCTATCGCAGAGTCGATTGCCACCCCGATGATAGGAGAAAGATGCGAAACGCTTTCCTGAGGACTCTTGACGAGCGCCCGCTTCTCTGCGACGGCGCCATGGGCACGCTCCTCCACGAGCGCGGCGTGCCGGCGGATGCCTGCCTGGAGGCAATTAGCCTGGAAGACCCGTCGCTGCTGCTACAGGTGCACAGCGACTACATCGAGGCGGGCGCCGACGTCATCGAGACGAACACCTTCGGCGCCAACAGCGTCAAACTGGCCCACTTCGGGCTGGCGGACCGGCTGCAGGAGATCAACCGGCGCGCCGTCGAGATCGCCCGCCAGGCGCAGGCGCAGACCGCACGGCCCGTCTTCGTCGCCGGGGCAATGGGCCCGCTCGACGTCGGTCTGCCCGGCGGCGAGAGCGTGACGCTGAAGAAGGCGCACGTCGCATTCCACGAGCAGGCCGAGGCGCTGATAGAGACCGGCGTCGACCTGATCGCCATCGAGACCTTTCCGACGCTGGCCGAGGCGAAAGAGGCGCTGCGGGCCGTCCGCGAGTGCGGCGACCTGCCGGTGATGGTACAGCTAACGTTCCAGCGCGACGGCCGCACCTGGGCCGGCGAGGAGCCAAGCGAGGTGGCGCTAGTCCTGCGCGACCTGGGCGCTAACGTCATCGGCGTCAACTGCGTGCCCGGGCCGCAGTTCGCGCTGGACATCATCAAGCAGCTCGCCGCGGCGAAGCCGGCGAAGCTCTCGGCGCAGCCAAACGCCGGTCAGCCGCAGGTCCGCCAGCAGGCGATAGTCTATCCGGGCACGCCGCAGTCGTTCGGCGAGTATGCGTCGCGTCTCGTCGAAGCGGGGGCGTCCGTCGTCGGCGGTTGCTGCGGCACGACGCCGGAGCACATCGCGGCGATGAACCAGGCGCTGTCCGGCCAGACGGCGACGGCGACACCGGCGGCCACGACGTCGCGCCCGAGGCCGATCGTCATCGAACGGGAGGCGCCCGCAGGCCCGGAGCCGGCGACGCTACGCGAGAAGCTGGCGGCCGGTCGCTTCGTCGTCACCGTCGAGGTAGACCCGCCGCGTGGCCTGAATGCGAAACCCGTTCTGGAGGGGGCAAAGCTGCTGAAGGAAGCGGGCGTCGACTGCCTGAACGTCGGCGACAGCCCCATGGCCCGCACCCACATGAGCGCGGTGTCGATGGCCGTAATGCTGCACCACCAGGTCGGCGCAGAAACGATTGTCCACTTCGTCACGCGGGACCGCAACCTGATAGCGCTGGAGGGCGATCTCCTGGGCGGGCACGTTCTGGGCCTGCGCAACATCCTCTGCCTGCGAGGCGACCCGCCGCGCGGCCCCGGCTACCAGCGGGCCATCGGCGTGTGGGACGTGGGCGCCATAGGCCTGATCCGCGTCCTCAAGGGCATGAACGAGGGCGTCGACGCCTCCGGGAACAGCATCGGGCAGCCAGCGTCGTTCTTCGTCGGCGCGGCGGCGAACACGATGGCGCTGGTCGACCTGGAGATGAAGGTGACGCGGCGCAAGGTGGAGGCCGGGGCCGACTTCCTGCTCACGCAGCCGGTCTTCGACTTCCAGGCCACCGCCCAGTATTTCGAAGCCGTCAAACGGTTCAACATTCCGATCATCCTCGGCATCATGCCGCTGTACAGCCATCGCCACGCGGAGTTCATCCACCACGAGCTCGCCGGCGTGATGTTGCCCGACGCCGTTCGCGAGCGAATGCGCCTCGCCGGCGAGAACGGCCTGGTAGAGGGCATGAGCATCGCGCGAGAGCTGCTCGAGCAGGTGCGCGACAAGGTTAGCGGCGTCTGCCTGATGCCGTCGTTCGGACGCTTTGACGTGGCGGCGGAGCTGGCGGCGTCCATCCAGCGATAGCGACCGTCCGCAATTCTTTGGAGGCGACGTTCCTGTTGCCTGTCCATCATTCGGCCAAGGAGGTTGGAGCATGGCTACTAAGCAAGACCTGAGAGTCTGGCTGATGGGGGCCCTAGAAGGTGCCGGAGGCAGAGCATCAATAGTGCAGATATGCAGAGATGTCTGGGCACATCATGAGGGCGAGCTACGAAGCTCCGGTGATCTCTTCTTCACCTGGCAATACCACATTAGATGGGCCGCGACGGACCTTCGGAGAGATGGGACGATGCGTCCGGTCGAACTGAGTCCCCGTGGGATTTGGGAACTGGCGAATCGCCAAATCAGCTAGAAAGACAGGGATGGGCGTGGATCTGTTACTGGAGCACGTGTGCCGAGACTCAACTCTGTTAGTTGTCCTCCTCAGGCCCCGGTCCCCGATTGCGCCTCTATCAGGCGTTCGCTATCCTTTGATCACGAGAGGCCCGCGCATCCGCCTCGTCGCATCAACAAAGCAGGCAATTGCATCCCGCGAAGGGGGTTGAAATGGCAAGCAAGCAAGACGCATCTGAGTCCTTGATGCTCAACGTACAGCGCGCCGAGAAGATGGCCGCCAGCCTGACCGACGCCGACATGGCGAAACCGGTCTACTCGGCAGAAGGGCCCGAGTGGACGGTCAAGGACATCTTCGCGCACCTGGCGTCTATGGGCGCCTCGCCGGCGTTCTTCATCGGCATGGCGCAGCGCGCGATGGCGAGCAGCGGTGGCAGTGGCGGTGGTGGTGGGCTGCCGGCCGACTTCGACGTCAACGCATTCAACAATCAGCAGGTAGATATACGGAAAGAGAAGTCGATCTTCGAGCTGCTGGCGGAGTTCCGGCAGGGGCACGAGAAGGGCGTCGAGATGATCGCCGAGACGCCGGATGAGGTGCTGACGTTCAAGATGCCGAACCCGTTCGAGGGTGGGATGTCGACGGCGCTGGAGATGATCGAGGGCTCCTGCTGCGACCACGAAGCGCAGCACCTGATGGACATCGCCCAGGCGCTACGGGCGTAGCCATCCTCGCAAAGCCTCACGCCGTCGTGCTACACTGGCCGTCGTGGACGTCGCTAATCTCGTCATCGGGTTAATTGCCCTCGTCCTTTCGCTGTTCTCCTCCGCGTACGTCGCAGTTCAACTGCAACGCTTCGTCCGCTTCCGAAAAGTAGCCTTCCATATCGAAGATTTCGACTTGCCAGTCAAAGAGGACTCCGGCTTTAAGTCACTAGGGCTGGGTGAAATACCAGTAAACGTGCGAGGGGCAAGCGAAGCCGTAACTCTCACATTTCAAGAGATGATCGTGCATACAGAAGGTAGATCGGGTGGAGGGCCAGGAAACCTGTGTGCCATTCACATTGCCCCATTCGAGTGGCAACGCATACAAGTCCGCTTCGCGGGTAGAATAGGCCTTCCGCAGAACGACATCCCGCGGATCCTTGATGTCGACCTAAACCTGAGCAATCCAGATGACGTATACGTCGTTCCGCTTCGGCTGAAGCTCAGTCCAGACGGATCGAAATACACATACATCAATTGGGGGCACACCCGACGCTATCTCTACCGCACCATGTGGCGGCACAACACACGGCTGCGGCGGCTCATTCGAGCTCTCTCACGAGGACGACCTGGCTGAACGAACACGCGGCTATGGTGCACTTTCGCGTAGAATCGGTGGTTCAGGTGACCGAGACGTGAGACCCGCTTCGACACGAGAGCGCTTGGAAGGAGGCAATGATGAATCGAGAAGAGGCGTGGCTGTTGCTCTGCGAGTACACGAAGAGCGATAGCCTGCGAAAGCACGCCCTCGCCGTCGAGGCCGCGATGCGACACTACGCCCGCAAATACGGCGAGGACGAAGAGAAGTGGGCCGTCGTCGGCCTGCTGCACGACTTCGACTACGAGATCCACCCCACGCTCGACAAGCACCCGCAGGAGGGCGCGAAGATCCTGCGCGAACGCGGCGTGCCGGAGGACATCATCCGGGCGGCGCTCAGCCACGCCGAGCACCTAAACCTGCCGCGCGACTCGATGATGGAGAAGACGCTGTTCGCCGTCGACGAGCTCTCCGGCTTCATCATCGCGGTGGCGCTGGTGCGGCCGAGCAAGAGCATCCTCGAAGTCGAGGCGTCGTCGGTGCGGAAGAAGATGAAGGACAAGGCGTTCGCGCGCGCCGTGAACCGCGAGGACATCGTCAAAGGCGCGGAAGCGATGGGCGTCGACCTCAACGAGCACATCGCGGAGGTGACGGAGGCGTTGAAGGGGATCGCGGACGAGTTGGGTTTGCGCGGGACGGCGTGAATCTCCCGATCCCGTAGCCGAGACCTTCCAGTCCCGGCGTCATCACCGCATCTTACCCCGCCGGTGGCTCCGAGTCCCGTCCCAGCGTGAGCAGGCCTGCCGTCGCGAGAAGGAACATGACGGTCATGATGGCCGCGGACGCCACGCACCAGATGCAAACGGCGTCTATGACGAAGAGCTCGACGTAGGTCAGGTAGGCGGAGTAGGCGACGCCGGCGACGCTCATCCCCCAGATGGTCAGCAGCGGCCAGACATCGAAACGGTTGCCGACGCGGAGCCAGAAGGCCGACACGGCGGCCAGCGCGACGTACCCGAGCAAGCCGAGGAGA
>JALHUB010000109.1 GCA_022865685.1 Dehalococcoidia bacterium
CTAGACATCGACGTGAGACCGCTCCTACCGCGGGTGACAGTTCCCACTCTGGTAATTCACCTGCGGGGCGACATGGTCGCACCCTTTGAGTCAGGCCGCGAGCTGGCGACCGGCATACCAGGGGCTCGTTTCCTCCCCCTGGACGGCAGGAATCATTTTCCTCTGCCCAACGAACCTGTGACGGCGGCGATGGGGAAGGCCATCTACGAGTTCCTTGGGGAAGGCGAGGAGGCCCCAGCGGCCGGGGGTGCGCCGTCGAGAGAACCAGGCGGCCTTGTCACCATCCTGTTCACCGACGTGGAGGGATCGACGGTGTTGACCCAGCGCCTGGGAGATGCCAACGCGCGCGAGGTGCTGCGAAACCACGAGCGCATCGTCCGTGAGGCGCTGCGGGCCCACGGCGGCGCGGAGGTGAAGGCGATGGGGGACGGGTTCATGGCGTCGTTCTCCTCGGCGACGCGGGCGCTGGAGTGCGCCATCGCCATGCAGAGGGCCTTCGCCGCCCACGATGATGAGCACCCGGAGACGCCGATACGCGTCCGTATCGGGCTGAACGCGGGGGAGCCGATAGCGGAGGACGAGGACCTGTTCGGGACGGCGGTTCAGGTGGCAGCCCGCGTGTGTGCACGCGCCCAGCCCTGCCAGATACTGGCCTCTAACGTTGTGCAGGAGCTTGCCGCTGGAAAAGGCTTCGTGTTCTCCGATCAAGGGGAAGCTACCCTGAAGGGACTTGACAAGCCGGTACGGCTGTACGACCTGCACTGGCAGACCCCGTTGTAGCCAGACTCGCTTTGACTGTGGTAGCGTTCAGCGGAGCAGGTCGGATCAGGCAGTGATCTGCGAGACGTTCCGAGAGAGGAGGCCAATGGTCACAGAACTACGGACGGAAATTCTGGGCGAGGTGAGCGTTGACCTGGGAGAACCGGAGGTCTTAGGAGCGACCCCCCGCGGCATCCGCCAGATCTATCCCAGTTTGGGCGGCACGTTCGAGGGACCCAAGCTCAAGGGCGAGGTCCTCGCCGGTGGAGGCGAGTGGCTCCTGCTGCGTCCGGACGGAGCAGGCGAACTGGATGTACGGGGAATGATACGCACCGATGACGGCCACCTCATCTACACATACTACAGAGGCATCTTGCACGCGCCACCAGAGGTCTTGGTGCGGACCATGCAGGGAGACGCCGTAGACGCCTCGGAATACTACTTCCGGACGACGCCGATCTTCGAGACAGCGTCTGAGAAGTACGGCTGGCTGAACCGGATCGTGGCGGTCGGCGTCGGCAGACTCGCGCCGAACTGGGTCGGCTACACCGTATACGCCATTCTCTAGACGACGCAACCGCCGACGGCCCTAACGTCGGAACCAGGCGAAGGGCAAGGAGATCCTGGCCTCGGACGTCGTGCGGCAGTTGGTGGCAGGCAAGGGGTTCCTCTTCGCCGACCGGGGCGAGGTAGCGCTGCGCGGGTTCGAAGACCCCGTGCGGCTTTACGAGGTGCGCTGGGAGGAGTCGCTGTAATGGGGTTTGCGAAAAGTATCGACCAGCTACCGCCGTACCTCTTCGCGGAGATCTCGCGCAAGATTGCGGCGAAGAGGGCAGAGGGCGCGGACATCGTCAGCTTTGCCGTCGGCGACCCCGACATACCCACGCCGCCGCACGTCATCGACGCCCTCGTCGAAGCGGCGCGCGACCCGGCGAACCACCGCTACCCGGAGTCGGAGGGGCTGCCGGAGCTGCGTGGCGCCATCGCCGAATGGTACGAGCAGCGATTCGGCCTCTCCTTCGACCCCGAGACCGAGGTGCTGCCGGTTATCGGCTCCAAAGAGGGCATCGGCCACGTGCCGCTCTGCTTCATCGACCCCGGCGACGTGGCGCTCGTGCCCGACCCGGGCTACCCCGTCTACTCCATCGCTACGATGTTTGCCGGCGGCCGCTGCCACTTCCTGCCGCTCCTCGAAGAGAACGACTTCCTGCCCGATTTCAACGCCGTGCCCGCTGACATCGCGGACGCGGCGAAGCTGCTCTGGCTGAACTACCCGAACAACCCGACCGCCGCCGTCGCCGGCATCGACTTCTTCCAGGAGGCCGTCGCCTTCGCCCGCAAGCATGACATCGCCGTCTGCCACGACGGCCCCTACAGCGAGGTCGCCTTCGACGGCTACCGGCCGGCCAGCTTCCTCCAGGCGGAAGGCGCGCGCGAGGTGGGCATCGAGTTCCACTCGTTCTCCAAGACGTACAACATGACCGGCTGGCGCATCGGCATGGCCGTAGGCAACGCGCGCATGATCGACGCCCTGCGGCGCGTGAAGTCGAACCTCGACTCCGGCATCCCGCAGGCGATCCAGCGGATGGCAATTGCCGCGCTTGAGGGCCCGCAGGACTGCATCGAGGAGCACAACGCCGTCTACCAGCGTCGCCGCGACCGGCTCGTCGAGGCGCTGCGCTCGATGGGGCTGCGCGTGCGCCTGCCGCAGGCGAGCCTATACGTCTGGGCGCGTGTGCCGTCGGGGTTCACGTCGGCGTCGTTCGCCGAGCGCCTGCTCGACGACCTCTCGATAGTCGTGACGCCGGGCACCGGCTACGGCGCGACCGGCGAAGGCTACGTCCGGCTCTCTCTCACCCTCCCCGACGACCGCTTGGAAGAAGGCCTCCGCCGCCTGCGGGGCTGGAAGCGATAGCCGCGGCGAGATCGGACAGAGGCGACCTTCCTCTTAGAGCGTGCCGCTGTTTCCTACTGGAGGTGCTGTATGTCAGCAGACAACAGACTGGCAGTGAACGTTCAGGCAGCGCGCGAAGTCGGGAACACCCTTCGTCAGTCCTTCAACGATCCCAGCATAGGCATCCTAGGCCATACGACTATGCCCGAGGATATCCTGCCGGGCGGGATGACGAAGGGCTCCTATGAGCACTTGATGTTCACAACTCTCACCGTGAGCCTGGACTATATGCGGGACGCTGTCGCGCTGTGGGCTGCGAGTCGGCACGCCTACGAGGACGAAACGAGTCGATATCTGTTTAGTCCGCAGCGGGTTGTTCAGTCTCCCTCCGGCGCGGTTTCCCGCGATCTTCAGAGGCATGGGGTCTCGCTAAGGCCCGATCAGGACGCGCACATATGGAACAGCGTGTCGCTCACATTTCTGACGAAGTGGGGTGGCAATCCCATGAACATGCTCGAGGCAGCTCGGTACGATGCGCCGAGCGTCCTGCAAATGGTGCAGAGTGAGGTTGGGTTCCCTTACCTTCGTGGGCCGAAGATATCGGCTCTCTGGGTACGCATGTTACGCGACAACGTCGGCATTGCGTTCAAGAACATGGGCAAGATACCTATCCCAACCGACATCCATATTGTGCGGGCCACTCTCTCAACCGGCGTACTGAGGGGGAACTACTCGGGCAGCTTGGATGGCGTGCGCCCGTATGTGCAAGAAGCGTGGGCAGACGGCCTAGCGGGGACGAAGCTCATACCTCTGGACGTTGACGAACCGCTTTGGAACCTGAGCCGGTATGGATGCACCCGGCGCACCGGCGGTTTGTGTCCCGCTGCGCGCGCATGCGCTGTGAGCGCTCATTGCGTGGCGGGCGTGGTCCGCGTGTCGACCGGAGGAGTGGAGGTGCACACCTGATGCTAACGCTAGCCGTTGTATCGTGTGGCAAACGCAAGATATGGGACATCAATCCGCATGCGGGGCCTACCGCAGCCAGAGATGCATATCAGGGTTCTCCATTCAAGGTGAATCGAGAGTATGCGGAGATATGCGGCGATAGGTGGGTTGTCCTATCGGCCAAGTACGGATTCATAGACCCAGATTTCCGGATACCCTGCAACTATAACGTGACCTTCGATGACTCCTCCACCAACCCGATCTCAATTGCCGATCTTGTGAGGCAGGCGAAAGACATGGGTCTGAACCGATTCGACAGGGTCGTTGTGCTCGGAAACAGACAATATTCAGATAGAGTGGAGGCAGCCCTTTCCGATATTCATTGCGAGATTATCTCGCCAAGAGTTGGGCTCCGAACCGGCGAGGCAAATGCCCAGGTAAAAAGTCTGACTGCTCGTTGTAGACAGAAGGGAATAGCACCATAGTATCGACACTGGCATTGTCGCTAGGTTGGAAACGGCGGGGCAAGGGAGGCCTGAATTCATGATGCGACCCCATCGAATCCTCGTCGCGCCAGTCCTCATCGCCATAGCCGCCGTTCTCGCGGCCTGTGGAGGCGGAAGCAAGAAGGCAACGCCTACTCCTCATCCGCCTACAGCGACCTCCAAACCTATTTCGACGTCGACGCCGGTGGCCGCTCCTCCTCTGCCAACGACCACTCCGGAAGCCGTCTCGACCTCGACGCCATCGCCGGTCGTCGACCCTTGCACTCTCCTCACGTCGCTCGAAGGACAGCCCCTCGAACCGGGGCCATCGTTTGCCCTCAATGTCAACGTCAAGTGGCAGCTCTGCCTCGGCGGCGTAGCTGCAGGAAACGGCGAGAAATACCTCTTCCGCACTGACGATGCCGAAGCCTCCTGGAGGCTCATAAGCCAGACAACCCTCGGCAATCCAACGCCCCAGCCCGGAGTCGGCCAGCTTCCAAACGGCAACGGTGTCGTCCAGATCCTCTTCCTCGACGAAACGCATGGCTGGATGGGCCTGAACAGCCCGGGCCCCAACCTGTGGCGTTCGCAGGATGGGGGCGTGACCTGGACGTCGATCTCGGACATCCCGCCGGCGGTCCCCGTCACCTCGATCACTTTCACCGATCCCATGCACGGCACCGTCGTCACGCCTGAGGGCAACTGGACGACCAGCGACGGCGGCGTCACCTGGACACATTAGCGTCATTGCCATTTCCCTCTTTGAGATGTCGCGGAGATGTGCTCTAATGATTCTGTGCGCTCGCCAATCCATACCACTGGTCCGGCCCACGCTCGCCGCGCTGGATGCGGGCGCGTTCGTCGGTCTTTCTCAGATTCGATTGGACCTCAGTCAGATTCAGAACCGCACGCGAAAAAACGTTGAATTCAAATACTCAATCAAAGCGATGGTGCTGCCCGTCGAATCCGCCCTCGACGCCTCCGACCCGCTATAATAGGGCCGGAGGCGCACACCGACGACAAGAACCTACCCGACAGCCGAGCCCATCGAGCGGGCCTACCTCGTCGCCGTCGAGGTCAAGGGGAAGCCCGCGCCTTTCAGCAGCCAGAGCTCCCTCGATGAGCTGGCCCTCCTCGCCGATACCGCCGGCGCCCGCGTCGTCGCCCGCACCGTTCAGAAGCTGGAGAACCCCCATCCGGCGCACTACGTCGGCAAGGGCAAGCTGGCGGAGATCAAAGCGGAGCGCCCCACTATCGACTACTCCGTCGTCATCTTCGACGACGAGCTCAGTCCCTCGCAGCAACGCCATCTGGAAGACGCCCTCGACGTCAAGGTCCTCGACCGTACCGCGCTCATACTCGACATCTTCGCCAAACGCGCCCAGACGCGCGAAGGCCGCCTCCAAGTAGAGCTGGCGCAGTACCAGTACCTCCTGCCGCGTCTCGCCGGCCAGTGGAGCCACCTGGAGCGGCTCGAAGGCGCCATCGGCACGCGCGGCCCCGGCGAGACGCAGCTGGAGACCGACCGGCGCCTCGTCCGCGACCGCATCGCCCGGCTCAAGCGCGAGATCGAGGACGTGCGGCGGCAGCGGGCGCTCTACCGGCGGCGGCGGGCGCGTGCGGGAGTGCCGGTCGTAGCGCTCGTCGGCTACACGAACGCCGGCAAGAGCACGCTCATGCGCGCCCTCTCCGGCGCCGACGTCTTCACCGAAGACAAGCTCTTCGCTACGCTGGACCCACTCACCAGGCGCATCAAGCTGACGGACGGGCGCACCGTTCTTCTCTCCGACACCGTCGGCTTCATCCAGAAGCTGCCGGCGCAGCTCGTCGCGGCCTTCCGCGCGACCCTGGAGGAGCTATCGGCGGCGGACGTCCTCGTGCACGTCGTCGACATCACGCATCCGGACGCGGCGCAGCAGGCGGAGACTGTGTTGGAGACGCTGCGCGACCTCGACCTGTCGGAGAAGCCGGTAATAACGGCGCTCAACAAGGTCGACCTGCTGGCCCGCCACGACGGCGACGCCATCCACGGGCTGGAGGAGCTACGCGAGCAGAGCGAATCGCTCAGCCGCGGCCGGCCTGATGCGCTGTTTATCTCGGCGCAGAACGGCTGGGGCCTCGACGAGCTGCAGCAACGGATAGCGGCGGTGCTCGATGGGGAAATCGTTGCTCCCACGCCGTCGCGGTGGCTGGCTCGGGAGAATCGGCCGGGGCGATGATCGCCGGCGAGGCGGAAGCGGCTTGAGCGGTGTCAGTCACCCAGGAGCGTCGAATAGCCGAGCGCTATGATCTCCTCGGCGTACTCCGATCGCCAGCCGGACTCAGGGATGTGCAGCCCGCGCTCGCGGAACCAGCGGTGGTATGACAGGTACTCTTCCTCGAGGCGGGTGCGCCAAACGTTCTCTTCGGCGAAGACGTCAGGCGCGACGCCTTCCAGGCGATGCTCCTCATCTTCATCGTCCGGGGCGATGTCGAGGTCATCCTGCCAGTAGTCGGTCAGGTAATCGAGGCAGTCTTCCAGGTCCTTGCGACAGTCGTTTATCAGCAGGATCATCATGCCCTCTTCGTCGACGTGTCGCGCCTTGATGTGCAGCTCTTCGGCGCACGGCTCGCAGAGCACCACCAGCTTCCGTGCGTCGCAGCCTTCTTTGCGGCTGCAGTCCTGGCAGCGAGGCGCATAGCTGGAGACAGCGGCCGCGCGCGAATAGCCGACGCAGACGGAGGTCTCCAGGCGGCCGCAACGCAGGCAAGATATCTTGTGAGACAAGATATCGTCGATTGTCTTGCTCCAGTCGATTTGCATGGTCTCGCAATCCCTGAATTCATGATACTACCGTTCCACGGGGTGTCAACTCGCGCGATTGCGGCCGAAAACGGCCCGAAGGCAGCCCTCCCGACCTAAATCTGCGGCCTTCGGGGTCGATAATCTAACTGACGGTGTTGGAGGAGTCTCTTGCTCGAAGACAGGCATTCCCCGCAGCAGGATGAGACCGGCGTGCGGTCGGATCGACCGTTGGAGCACGGTCTTAGCCCGGACGCGGGCGACGACTGGCGCGATACGCGCGCCTTGACGTTGCAGAAGTTATCGCCTGCAATCTCCCCCAGGAGGACCACCGACGCCTTGAGCGAGTTGCGCAGGTATCTCCTCGTAGCGTCGGCGTTCGTCACGGCGGGACTGATGCTGGCACTCGTCGACGAGAAGTGGAACGCGCCGCACGTCGCAGCCGCTGCTTCGGTGCTCATGCTGGGGGTGGTGGCGACCAGTCTGGTGGCTATCTACCGGGCAAGGAGAGCGGCGGAAGGCTTCGCGCGGGCGGTCGCGCCGTCGATGCGCGACGACGTCACCAACCTGCCGAACGAGGAATACTTCCGCCTTCGCCTGCGAGACGAGTTCAAGCGGATGCAGCGCTACGGCACGGCACCGTCGCTGGCGGTCTTCGATGTGAACAACCTCGCTTCGGTCAACGAAGCCTATGGCGAAGCCGCCGGAGACGCCGTCCTCAAGCACATAGCGGATTTGCTTGAGATGACCAAGCGCGCATCCGACGTCGCAGTGCGCCTCGGCGACGACGAGTTTGCGCTGATCTTGCTCGAATGCGGTGAGGAGGACGCCGCGCGCTTCCTTCGGCGGCTGGAACGCTTCGTCACCCGTAAACCGGTGACCGTGAACGTCGAAGGACAGGCCATTACACTCTGGGTAGGCGTCTGTTCAGGAATCGCATCCGCGCAAAAGGGCGATACCAACCCCCTCGATTTGCTCGCGCAGGCGCGCCACAGTCTCGACGCCGCGAAAGAGGAGCGAGACCGTCGCCGCGAGCGCTGGACCAGCGGCATCGGCTAGCTGCGGCGTCAGTTCCCTCAATCCCTACCGTACCTCCCCCGCCAGACAATTGCCACCGTCGCTGACGCGACTCAGGATGCAGCCCGTCGCCCACGCGCCGGCAGCCCAGTCGTGGGTGACGTCAGTGTTGCCAGCAGCGAGCCGATGAAGCCTTGCGTCTCGTCGATGGTGGACGAAGAG
>JALHUB010000110.1 GCA_022865685.1 Dehalococcoidia bacterium
TGCTCGACGAGATAGTCCCAGAGAGCTACCGGCGCGGCCACGTCCACGCCGCGACGTTAGGCATCCTGGGCGGCTTCACATTGATGACGGCGCTGGAGCGGCTTTTCACCTGACAGCCTTCGGACGATCCGCCAACTGCCGCCTGCCACTTGCCGACCCACTTTCGCTGCGTTATACTGCCGACGAATAAGCAAAGCCAAAATGATAAAGTAGGTGATCGCTATGAAGCTATCCTGCCTCCAGGAGAACCTCGCGCGCGGCCTCGGTATCGTCGGGCGGGCGGTTGCGACCCGCAGCACGCTACCCATCACCGGCCACGTCCTCATCGCCAGCGACGGCGGCCGCCTCAAGCTATCGGCCACCAACCTCGAGATCGCCCTCACCTGCTGGATCGGCGCTCAGATCGAGGAAGAGGGCGCGATTACGATTCCGGCGCGCCTGCTGACGGATTTCATCAACTCCCTGCCGCCGGAGCGCATAGACATGACGCTTCCCGCGCGCTCGCGCCAGCTCCGCCTCGTCTGCGCCCGCAACGAGGCGACTATCGGCGGCATGGACGCCGACGACTTCCCGCCGATCCCGCGCGTTGAGGGCGGCGAAGGGTTCGCTCTCGACCCGAAGGTGCTGCGCAAGGCGATCACGCAGGTCGCGTTCGCCGCCGCGACCGACGACTCGCGGCCCGTGCTAACCGGCGTCCACACGCTGATGGAGGACACGGAGCTGACGCTCGCCGCCGCCGACGGATTCCGCCTGTCGGTACACCGCCTGCCTCTCGGCCAATCGGTCGCCGAGAGGACCGAGGTCATCGTGCCCGCGCGCGCCCTCGCTGAGATCAACCGTCTCCTCGCCGACGAGGAGGAACCGGTGCAGATGATGCTCAACGCCAACCGCACGCAGGTCCTCTTCCGCCTGAAGAACGTCGAGATGGTGGCGCAGCTAATCCAGGGCACGTTCCCCAACTACAGCCAGCTCATACCATCGGGCCACACCAGCAAGGCGACCGTCAGCGTCGCCGACTTCCTGCGCGAGACGCGCATCGCCTCTATCTTCGCCCGCGACGGCAGCGGCATCGTGCGTCTGGTGATGACGCCGGGCGAGGAGCTGACCCCCGGCAAGATGGCGATCTCCGCCCGCGCCGAGGAGATCGGCGACAACCTGGGCGAGATCGACGCCGTGATCGAGGGCGAGGAAGCGAAGATCGCCTTCAACGGCAAGTACCTCCAGGACGTGCTCGCGGTGCTGGAGGAGGGCCAGGTGGCGCTGGAGACGACGAACCCCTCGAGTCCCGGCGTCCTGCGACCGGTCGGCGTGGAGAACTACGTCCACGTGGTCATGCCCATGTTCGTTCAATGGTAGTCACCTTCAGCTTGAACGCATTTTCGACTTAGGAGTCGCTGTCTGCCCAGCATGAAAAACGCGGAACCCGTTGCTGCCCTGCGCTTGGTCCTCCACCAGGCCACGGAGTTGCGCAACAAGCTCAGAGACGATCTCCGCAAAGGTGCATTTGATGCAGACGACATCGAGATGGGCACGTACAACGATCTCGTTTCCGCCGCAGCCGCGCTGGCGCCAAGTGATCCA
>JALHUB010000111.1 GCA_022865685.1 Dehalococcoidia bacterium
CAGCTCGGCCGCCGAGACGTTGGGAAGAGAGACGGCAAGCTCGTAGAGGCGCAGCGCCGCCTCGGCCGCGTCCTCGACCGTCGCCTGCGGCTGTTGCAGGGAGCGCAGCAGGCGCAGCGCGGCGACGAGCGTATCGCGCAGCTCCTGCGGCCAGACGATGGCGTAGAAGCCGTCGAGAGTGGCGCGCACCAGGTTCTCCAGGAAGGCCTCGCGCAGGGGCAGGCCGGGAAGTCGTGGACGTCGCTCCAGCTCGCGGCCCTGGATGAGACGCCAGGAGCGGCGTATCCCCGGGTACTCGCGCTTCACGAGGAAGTCGACGCGGGCGTCTTCGCTGATGGTGAACAGGTCGGATGCAAGCTGGCGGTCCGGGAAGAGGTCGAAGAAACGCTCCATGTCGGTCAGGGGCGCGTCGGCCTTCGAGCGGCTGCCGTCGCGCTTGCTCTTCATCCGCCGTCGACGCGACGTGAAGACGCGCCCGCGCTGCTTGAAGGCGAAGAGGAAGCTGCCGAACTCCAGGTGCCCCGCCTGGTGCGTCGAGTAGACCTTGTAGACGGCGAAGTTGCGCACCTTGTCGCTGAACTCCTCCGCCACCTCCGGCAGGTAGACGGCGGTCCCTTCGGTCGATGGGCGCTCCGCCGCGACCCAGCCGATGCCCTTCTCGGTGAGGGTGCTGGACTGGTGGATCGATACGTTCGCGCCCGTCAGCGCCTTGCAGTAGAGACGCAGTATCTCCGCGACTCGCGATAGCTCCACGCGCGGCGACAGCTCCTCCAGCACCTGCTCGCCCTTGCCCGATTGCAGGCGGAAGAAGGCCTCGCCGCCCTCGGAGCTCTCCCTGAGGATGCGATGCCCCGCGGCCTGCCATCGCGCGAGGTCGCGCAAGGAGATGCGCGATAGCACCTCCGGCGCGCTCTTCAGGAACTCCATCGCCGCCGCGGGCGAGCCGACGGCAAGCTCCTCGGCGAGCGATATCAGGTCGCGATGGCTCGCGTCGTCGACCTGGGCCAGCGCCGCCGCCGACTCCGCGAACAGCGAGTAGGCGCGCGTCCCAACGCGTGCGGCGACCGCCGCGGACAGTCGCAGGAAGCGACCCCGCTGGGACGCCTCGACAGGCGCCAGCAGGTCGGGAGCATTCTCGAAATAGAAGCGGACGTCTGCCCAACTGGCGGCGCCGATCGCTTCCGCGAGGTCGAGCAGGGGGCCGCGGTCTTCGGCCTCAATGCGCGGGAAGACCTTGGGCGCCATCTCCAGGCAACTCCCCGCGAGCTCATAGGAGCGCTCGGCCAGCCGCTCTGCCAGCGCCTCCAGCCGGCACAGCTCAGACGCGCCGATCAGCGGCAGGAGGGCAGGGCTGACGGAGAAGAAGAGCGAGGCCAGGGATATCGACTTCCAGTTCCCCTGGTAGAGGCGCTGACCGGCCGCCGCCCATTGCTTCAGCTCTTCCGGGGAAAGCAGGCCGACGCTCTCGGGGCCGGCGCGGAAGTAGGCGGCCGCCACGATGGACGACTGATCGGCGATGTCGCGGCCGAGATGCGCCCAGCGGAGCACGCAGTCGAGCGGCAAGAGCTGCACAACCTGCGGACCGGCACGAAAGTACTCCGAGGCGGCCTCCCACGAGCGCAGCGACTGCCCGGCGAGGGCAACGCCCTCCTCCGCCCAGCGCCGAACGCCGTCGTCCGAGAGGTGAGCCGCAACCTGCGGCGCGGCCTCGCGCAGGTCCTGGGGTAGATTAGGGGAGAGCGCGGCCAGGCGGACCTCGTAGTCCGCGAAAGAGAACTCCCCCCGACCCATCGTGCTGTCCTAGTACTCCCTGACGGTGATCCCCAGGATCTTGTCGCCGGGCGTAGTGGGATTCGTTTGTGGGTCGCGCGGCGTCAATTTGTCGACGACGTCCATACCGCCGGTCACCTTGCCGAAGACGGTGTAGTTGCGGTTCAGCGCCGCCGCCGATTCCGATGACAGGTTGTAGCAAATGAAGAACTGGCTGCCCCCGCTGTTCGGAGCGCTGGTCTTGGCCATCGCCAAAGTGCCTTCGGAGAAGGGGATATCGCTGAATTCGTCGGGAATAGTGTACCCGGGGCCGCCCGAGCCGGTGCCCGTCGGGTCACCACCCTGGGCGACAAAGCCCGGGAGCACGCGATGGAACGTAACGCCGTCGTAGAAGCCGCTGCAGGCCAGGAAGACCAAGCTGTTGACGGTGACCGGCGCCGCCTGGGGGTTTAGTTGGACTCTAATGTCGCCCTTTTCGGTGGCGATGGTGGCGACGTAGTCGCGGGTCGGGTCGATGACCGTCTCCGGCGCCGTAAACTGCTTCTCGGTGCTCTTCTTGCAGAGGGTCGCGAAATCCCCCGTCCTCGCCGGCAACTCCGCCGCGCCAGGAAGGGGAGTGCGGCCGGTCGGAATATTCGGGCCGGCAGCCTTGTCTCCGCCGCAACCTGCCGCTACCAGAAGGACGAGCGCCGGCACGGCCAGTGACACTATCGATGCTTTGACGAACGATGACTTCATCTGCTTGCTCCTCACTCGAATATCGATGAGACCACCTCTTCGATGCTGCGCTGCAACTCCGGGTCGTCCGTGAGGGACCAGACAACCGCGGACCGGCACGCCTCGCGCGGCGACACGCCCTTCGCGATCAGCTTCCCCGCGTAGATCAGCAGTCGCGTGCTCACCCCTTCCGCCAGTCCGTGTTCCTTAAGGTTGCGCACCTTCTCGCCCAGCTTCGCCAGCTCAGCTGCCACGTCCTCCGATATCCCGGCCTCGCGGGCGACGATCTGCGTCTCTTGCTCGCGGTTGGGATAGCCGAACTCCATGGCGATGAACCGCTGCCGGGTGCTGTGCTTCAGGTCCTTGAGTGCGCTCTGGTAACCGGGGTTATAGGAGATGACGAGCAGGAAGCCCGATGCCGCCTCCACGATCTGGCCACGCTTTTCGATGGGCAGTATGCGCCGGTGGTCCGTCAGCGGGTGGATGAGGACGGTCGTGTCCTTGCGCGCTTCCACGACCTCGTCGAGGTAGCAGATGGCGCCGGCTTTCACCGCGCGCGTCAGCGGCCCGTCGATCCAGCGTGTCGAGTCGCCCTCCAGCAGGTAGCGCCCGACGAGGTCGCTGGCCGTCAAATCCTCATGGCAGGCGACCGTTACCAGCGGCAGGCCGTGCGTCTTCTCGCTTTCGCCGTCCGTCGCGTCCTTGATGATGGTAAGCGGCCGTCCCAGCTTCCAGGCCATGTACTCGATAAAGCGGGTCTTGCCGCAGCCCGTTGGCCCCTTCAACAGCACCGGTATCTGCTGGGAGAAGGCGGCGGTGAAAAGGGCCACCTCGTCACCCACCGGCAGGTAGAAGGGCTCCCGTAGCGCGTAGTATTCCTCGACGGCGTACTGCCGGTAGTCGCCTTCGACCAGTCTTGCTCGTTTCGGCATTGTTATTTCACCCTAAGAACGGTCTAATCACGCACGCGTTTCAGCCCGCGTGCTGCACGATTCTCGCCTGAAGCTGTTCCCACAGCGATTGCACCCTCGCCTCCAGCTCCACCGGCGTGCCGTCGTTCTCGATGACGACGTCCGCCTGGTAGACGCGCTCCTCGTTGCTGAGCTGGCTGCGGATGCGCGCCTCCGCATGCTCGCGTTCCATCCCGGCCGCCTCCAGCCGTCTGACGGCAGTCTCCGGCGAAGCGAGGACGACCCAGACCTCGTCGACGAGCCACTGCCAGCCGGCCTCGAGCAGTATTGCCGCTTCCAGGACGGCCACCCTCTCGCCCCTGGCCCGCAACTCGTCGAGATCGTGCGCCATCATCTCCGCCATCGCCGGCCAGACGATGTCGTTGATCCGACGACGGTCCTCCGGGTCGGCGAAGACGCGCCGTCCCAGCTTCTGCCGGTCGATCTCCCCGTCCGCGCCGACGATCTCCGGCCCGAACGCTTCGATGAGGCGCTCGTAGGTGGCCGTGCCCTTCCGGTAGGAGCGATGCCCTACCAGGTCGGCGTTCACGAACGCGGCGCCCCAAGCAACGAGCATCTGCGCGACGGTCGACTTGCCGCTGCCGATGCCGCCGGTCAGGCCGATGGTCCTCATTAGCCCCTCGAAAAAAAGGGCGCCCCGACGCGTCGGGGCGAACCGACTGTGCGCATATAGGCAAGATAATTCTACGGGCAGCGTAACACCCGGTCAAGCAAACCTGCCCCTTCAGTACCTGGGGCCGCTATGTCGAGCGCTGCCATCGGCGCGCTTCTCCATCCGAGTTTCGCAACAGGCTGGTTGACGACCTTACACGGTAGCGTGTAAGATGGCGGCATGGCGGAGAGAAAGAAGCGGAAGGTCGCCTGGGACGCCCGCGGTGTCCACGCCCTGCGCGCCCACCTGGCGCTTACGCAGGAACGAATGGCGGCGGAGCTGGGCACCCGCCAGCAGACGATCAGCGAATGGGAGACGGGCCAGTACCAGCCCCGCGGCGCTTCGGCGCGGCTGCTGGCGCTGATCGCGGAGCGGGCGGGCTTCGTCTACGGTGCCGCGCCGGATAGCGAGCCGGAGGGAAAGGGCGAAGGCTGACGCGATAATGCCGCTGCTGTTGCGGGAGAGACGGGCTCAGTACCAGGGCGCGGACGAGCCGGAGGAGGCGAGAGAAGGCGCTGAGAATGCAGGGGCGGGGGCGCTCCTCATCGAGTTCCCGGCCGCCGCCGAGCCGCACCTTCGCGAAGATGAGCTGGTGCGCCTCTGGGAGGGACAGCGCTTCCCTCGCGAAGCCCTGCGGACGCGACAGGGAGAGGCGTTACAGGTCGTTCACCGCGGGCGACGCAACCTCGGCGCCGGCCCCGATTTCCTGGACGCCATCATCGCCGACGGCCGCGGACGGCTGATCAAGGGCGACGTGGAGCTGCACGTTCGGGCCAGCGCCTTCGTGGCGCACGGCCACCACCTTGACCCGCGCTATGACAACGTGGTCCTCCACGTCGTCTTCCACGACGACGCCGGTGAGCCGACCCTCCTGCGCTGCGGCCGTCGCGCCGCCGTCGTCGCCCTGGCGCCCTGGGTAGCGCGCCGGGCGGAGCAGCTCCGTCTCTGGCTGGCCCAGCCGTCTTCCTGGACAGAGCCCTGCCGGAGCGCAATCGCCTGCAGCGGCTGGCCCGAGGTCGGCGAGATGCTCAGCCGCCTGGGACAGATGCGTTTCCGGCATAAGCAGGCGCGCTTCGCGGGGGCGCTGCGTCGCCAGGGCGCCAACCAGGCGCTCTACGAAGGCATACTGAGGACCCTCGGCTACAGCCGCAACCAGGAGACGTTCGCGCGCCTGGCCCACCTCCTGCCCTACGAGCGGCTGCGACAGGCCCTTGACCACGAAGGCCTGATCGCCGCCGAGGCGCTCCTCCTAGGCAGCGGCGGTCTTCTCCCCGGCCAGCTTGGCCAGACTGCGGCGCCGCCCTACGTGCTGGCCCTCGAACGGCGTTGGGCGCGAGTACCAAGCCGCCAGGTGCCGCCCGAGGTCTGGCAGCTCAGCGGCCTGCGACCGGAAAACCACCCCGCGCGGCGGCTGGCCGGTCTGGCCCGCCTTCTCGGCCGCTGGCCGAGCCTTGTCGCCGGGCTGCGCAGCCTGGAGGAGGCGGATTCCGCGTCGCTGTCGCGGCTCCTCGCCGCCTGGCAGGTCCCCGCCGACGGCTTCTGGCAGTCCCACCATGACTTAGACGGCCGCGGGCGGCCGCCCTTCGGCTCCCTGATCGGCAGGGGGAGGGCGCTGGAAGTCCTGGTCAACGCCGTCCTGCCCTTCGCCGCCGCTTTCGGCGAGACGCGTGGCCTCGATGCCCTTTCGCGGCGGGCGCTGGGGCTATTCCTGCGTCTGCCTTCGGCCGGCTCCTACGGCGGCACCCGCTTCCTGGAGAGCGTGCTCCGTCCGTCGGGCGGGGACAACCTGCAGGGCGCCTGCCGGCAGCAGGGGCGGCTTTACCTCTACAACCACTACTGCGCCGCCGGGGAGTGCACCATCTGCCCCCTCTCCGGCAGGGACCCGGTCTAGGACAGAGGTCGCCGATGACCTGGTGGGGCTGGCTGCTGGTCGGACTGGGGGTCGTGGCGCTCGCAGTGGTGGCAGTCGTTCTCGTCTTTCGACGCCCGATCTCGCAACTGCGGCAGGACCGGTTGTTGCGCCGGATCGGCGCGCTGCCGCTGCGGGCGAAGCTCTCCCTCGTCCGGCGCCTCTTCCGCGACAGGCGCGTGCCCTGGTGGGCGAAGGCGCTGCTGCCGGCGCTGGCGGTCTACCTGGTGATGCCGCTCGACTTCATCCCCGACTTCATACCGGTCATAGGCTATCTCGACGACCTGGTCATCGTCCTGCTGGTCGCGACCCTGCTCTTTCGCGCCGTCCCGCGCAGAGTCATCGAGGAAAACGTCGAATCGCTGGAGAGCGGCGAGGGACGGGGCGCGGGGAGTACGGCTGGGGAAGGCCGAGGCCGCTAAGCACGTCCTGGTCCAGTCCTGCCCGCTCGCCGCGACGGAAGCGAAAGTAGCCGCAGGCCCCGACCATGGCGGCGTTGTCGGTGCATAAGATTGGCGGTGGCAGGCGCACCGGCACGGGGGCGCGTTTCGCGAGCGTCTCGCGCAGCAGGCGGTTTGCTGCGACGCCGCCGGAGACAACTATCTCTGTCACCCTCTCCTCGCGGGCGGCCCGCGCGGTCTTGGCGACGAGCGCCTCCACTACCGCCTCCTGGAACGCCGCCGCTATCTCCGCCCGCGGCAGGTCCTCCCCGTATTCGCGCGCCAGGCGGAGCACGGCCGTCTTCAGGCCGCTGAAGCTGAAATCGTAGCTGCCGCGCAGCACGGCTCTAGGCAGACGCTGCGACAGCCCTCTGCCGACAGACACTCCCGTCGACACCCGCTCGATCGCCGGGCCGCCGGGAAAGCCGAGGCCGAGGAGCCGCGCCACCTTGTCGAACGCCTCGCCGGCGGCGTCGTCGCGGGTCCGGCCGAGCAGACGGTAGCGGCCGTGGTCCTCCATCACCAGCAGGTCGCTGTGGCCGCCGGAGACGATGAGGGCGAGCAGGGGGAAACGGGGCGGCTGGGCGCCGGAGCCTTCGCCGTCGAGCCAGTTGGCGTAGATATGCGCCTCCAGGTGACTAACGGCGACCAGCGGTAGATCGCGGGCAAAGCTGATGGCCTTCGCCGTGTTCAACCCGACAAGCAGCGAGCCCGACAGGCCGGGCCCAACAGTGACGGCGATAGCGGCGAGGTCATTCCAGCCGCACCCGGCCTCCGCCATGGCCTCTTCGATGACCGGCAGGAGGCTTTCCAGGTGCCGCCGCGAAGCGACCTCCGGCACCACACCGCCGTAGCGCGCGTGCAGACTCACCTGGGAAGCGATGACGTTGGACAGGATGCGGCGCCCGTCCTCGACGACGGCAGCGGCGGACTCGTCGCAGGAGGACTCAATGCCCAGTATCTTCATGGGGCGACGTCTGGAGTTGCGCTTTCGCCAGCCGGCGGGCTCGCCGTCGACGCCGGCAGGTCCGCGACGAAGAGGGAGTCGCCGTTGAGGACGTAGAGGCGCGCCGCCACCTCGTCGACGGCCACCGCCTGCGGGTCCATCAACTGGTTGCCGACGTACTGCCGCTGGAAGCGACCGTCGGGCGTGAAAAGGACGATCCGCTTGTTGCCGCGGTCGACGACGAGCAGGCTACCGTCGGCCAGGGGCAGGAGCGAAGCGGGCGACGTCAGCGGCCGGTCGATGCCCTCCATCTCGAACGGCATCTCCTGCCCGGCCGAGAAGCGGCGGATGTGGCCGTCTGCGCTGAGGAGATAGACGTCACCGTTGATGGCAAGCGAGGTCGCTCCCGAGAGGTCCACTCCCTCCAGGACCGGCTCCGGTCCCGCCGCGAAGCCGTCCTCGATTGACGGATAGAGCCATAGCTGGCTGTTCTCTCCGTCGAGGGCGTAGAGGCCGTCGGCACCGGCGAAAACGGCATCGAGGGAGCCCCAACCATCGCTTCCTTCGAGGGCGAGCGGAACGGGATCAGCGCCGGGGCGCAGCGAAAAGAGGTGCCGCTCGCTGTCGATGACCAGCAGACTGCCGCCGTTGACGTCCGGCAGCCAGGCGATCTGGCTCGGGCGCGCCGCCTTCGCCATGCCGGCGAGGTCGCCCTCGCGGAGGACCTCCTCCGCCTGGCCCGCCGGTCCGCTGAGCGACACCGACACGACACGGCTTTCCTTGCCGTCGAGCAGGTAAGCGTGGCCGCCACCGACGACGAGCCGTTGCAGGGAGAGGTCTCCGGTGAGCTGCGTCGTCAGGTCGGCGACGAGATGGAGACCGGTCAGCTCTTGGACGCCGTCCATCTCCGCCAGGACGACGGCGACGTCGCCTTCGAGGGCCGTCAGCTCGCTGTCGTCGGGGCGTATGTCCGTGGCTTCGGCAAGCTGGCTGCTCACCTCGCCCAGTAGACGCCGCTTCTCCGACAGGTCGGATATAGTGAGCGCGGCGCTGTAGTCTTCTTTCGCGCCGGCGAGCAGGGAGTCGAACTTCGCGGCCCGGTTCCCTTCGATGGAGTCCGGCATGACCCACCAGGCGAGCAGGCCAGCGAACCCCAGGAAAAGGACGACGGGTAGCACCCAGGCGGGGATGCGCCGGCCCGCCTTCGCCAGCGGGTTCGGTCGCCGGCTGCGCACGCCCGGCTGCGCGCCGCGCAGGCGCACCGTCTGGCGGCCGGTCTCCGGCACGGCGACCGCAACCGGCGCCAGCTCCAGCGGGCCGAGGAGGTCGAACGTCGACTCGGCCTCTTCTTCGTACGTGTCCGGCGGCGGCCGTCGCAGCGAGCCTGCTTCGACGCTCGGAGTGGGAGGAGGCACAAACGGCTGCTCCGACGGCGGCTCAGCCCGCAGCTCAGGCGGCACAATCGTCTCGCTGAGGTCCGCCTCCTCGAAGCAGCTAAGCAGGAACACGGAGAAGTCGGGCTGGTCGCGGGCGATGAGATAGAGCTCGGAGAGGACCTCTTCGGCATCTCGCGATAGCAGCTCTCCCAGCCGCACCCCGTCGACGACGTCGTCCAGCGAAGGCGAGGCGACGAGGAGGAGATCGCCCGGCGCGAGCGCGTAGCGCCGGAGTTGCGGCCGCAGCTCGTCGGCCAGACCGAGGACGGCGCCGGCCCGCGGGTCCTCCGGCGCCAGGCGCGTAAGGGCGGCGTCGTGACGGAGGTAGGCGAGGCTGGGTCCGGCCTGCGCCAGGTAAGCGACCGTCCCCCGTACGGCAAGGCAGCTCAGACCCGCGCCCACCTGGTGCTCGCGCAAACTGCGCCGGTTCCATTCGCGCAGGTTCTCGTGAGCGGCGGTTATCGCCTTCATCAGGGCGCCGGTGAGGGAGAGGTCCTGCCGTTCGAAGAGGTGGCCGACGACGGCGACGAGCTGGCCGCAGAACTCCTCGCTGCCGGGCAGAGCGGGCTGGACGAGGACGTAGAGGTCGACCGGCTCTTCGCCGGAGGGATTGAGGCCAAACTTCCCTTGCCAGGGTCCGGCTTCCAGCGCCTGCCCCTGTACGATGCCAAACTGCCCGACCCAGGTCCGGACCGCCATCGGTAGGACATTATACCACCCGCTCCCGGTCGAACAAGGTGCACGATCCCGCAGGGTCTGCCCGATTTGCCCGCACCGGCGTGCAGCCCATCGCTCGCGTAGGTCGGGCGTCTCGCCCGACCGTTCTTTCGTGTTAGCCTTGGCGGGCAGGATGCCCGCCCTACGCGCGGAGGGACGGCGGGCGCGGCTATGAACGAACGTAGGGGAAGGCTGAAGGCTTCCGCGTCGATGCACATTAGAAGAACCTGACCCGCCGGGTGCCGCGAGGTGGAGGGCTGAAGCCCTCCCCTACATTGGATCCGGCGCGAATGCTATAATTTGATTCCGACTCGAATCAAAGACACGAGAGGTGAGAACATCGACGAGCAAACGCTTCGCGCCCTCCTGCAATCGGTGGCGACCGGCCAGACCGGCGTCGACGGCGCCCTCGATAAGCTGCGCCATCTCCCCTACGAGGACCTGGGATTCGCCAAGCTCGACCACCACCGGGCCCTGCGTGGCAGCCTGCCGGAGGTCGTGCTGGGCCAGGGGAAGACCGCGGAGCAAATCGTCGCCATCGCCGAGCGGCTGGCCGAGCGCTCCGGACGCCTGCTGGTCACGCGGATAGAGCGCGGCGTCTTCGAGCAGATACGATCGCGCGTCCCCGACGCCACGTACCACGAGGTCGCGCGGGCGGCGACGGTGGACCGCCATCCGAGCGAGGCCTTGGCGGGCGTCTGCCTCATCTGCGCCGGCACGGCCGACCTGCCCGTGGCGGAGGAGGCCGCCGTCACCGCCGAGCTGATGGGGAACCGCGTCGAGAGGGTCTACGACGTAGGCGTGGCCGGGCTGCACCGCCTGCTGGACCACCTGCCGCAGCTCGGCGAGGCGCGGGTCCTGATCGTCGTCGCCGGCATGGAGGGAGCGCTGCCGAGCGTCGTCTGCGGGCTCGTGGCCGCGCCGGTGATCGCCGTGCCGACGTCCATCGGCTACGGCGCCAGCTTCCAGGGGATCGCGCCGCTGCTGACGATGC
>JALHUB010000112.1 GCA_022865685.1 Dehalococcoidia bacterium
GACAAGAAGGACGTCCAGGCAGCGCTGCCCGCGGCGATGAACAAGCTCGATGCCACAAGCAGCCCTGCTTCGTCGCCTGAGACCGCGAGACTGCCCGCTACTGCCAACCATGATGCCACGGTCAGTGGATTCGCCATGGTGATGACGACGCCGCGAGCGAAGGAGCCGGGCAGCGAATAGGACGTCGATCCGTCCTCGTTCGGCACGTCGTTTCGTCGCAGTAGGCCCGACAGGCCGAGGTAGGTCAGGAAGGCAGTCCCGCCAAGCCAGAGGGGAATGCCCAGCCACGCAGTACGAAACGCCTGGCTCGCGCCCGCCGCCGCCACCACGAAGTACACGCCGTCGACGACGGCCACTCCGACTCCCATAGCCATGGCTGCAGCGAAGCCGTAGAGAAGGCCAGTCCGAATGACAGTCGCGCTCACGGGGCCCAACGGAGCCGCGACGATTATCCCCAGGGCGAACGCCTCGACGAAGAGCACCAACAAGTCCCCCCGGTGGTCGGATATGCGCTCCTCTTAGCCACAGAGCGCTCCGAAAAAGGCGCTTTCGCAGGCAGCTTGCTCCTCGCGCGAAAGCCAGCCCTCGTGCCGGTAGCCGCTTTCTCGGCCCACGCTCACCGCCTTCTCCGCCCACAGAGGATTGTAGGGGAGGAGGCGCGCTTCCGCGAACCCCAGGTGTCGCAGGTAGCCGCCGATGGCCCGCAGGTTGTCGAGATCGGCCGTGAGACCAGGGATCAGCGGCACGCGCGGCAGGACTCGACCGGGCGCCAGCCCGGCCAGCGCCTCTAGGTTCTGGAGAATGACGCGATTAGGCCGCCCCGTGTATCGCTCGTGGAGCGCCTCGTCGATGAACTTGACATCATAGTAAATCTGGTCGAGATGCGGCAGCAGGCGCTCGCGGAACGTCTCCAGCCGGAACAGGCCGCACGTCTCGACGAGGGTGTGGATGCCCGCCTCTTTTAGCCGCCGCAGCAGCTCTTCGACGTACCGCGGGAACATCGTCGCTTCGCCGCCGGAGAGCGTCACGCCGCCGCCGGAATTGCGATAAAACGGCAGGTCGCGCAGGAGGTGCGGCAGCAGCTCGTCGATCTCCCAGTAGCGCCCGACCTGCTTGAGGGCGCCCGTCGGGCAGAGTTCGGCGCAGGCGCCGCACGAGTTGCAGAGCGCGCGGTCGAAGGCGACGGCCGGTCCCCGGCCGAGCGCTTTCGGCACGCACACGGGCATGCACTCGCCGCAAGCGATGCAGTCTTTCTCCAGAAAGGCGATCTCGGGGCCCGAGCGGATCGCTTCCGGATTGTGGCACCAGACACAGGCCAGCGGGCAGCCCTTGAAGAATACGGTCGTGCGGATCCCCGGCCCGTCGTCGAGCGAGTTCGGCCGCACGTCGACGATCAGCGGTCGCCTCCGCTCGGGCGCGGTATCGACGATGCCTGGCATGGTGGCTAGCGGTATTCCGCCCGCTCGATGAGCTCGATCTGCATCTCGCGGTTGAGCTCGACGAAGTAGGCGTTGTAGCCGGAGATACGCACCATCAGGTTGCGGTAGCTCTCCGGGTGCTCCATGGCGTCGCGAAGGGTCTCCGTCGTCACCATGTTGAACTGCATCTGCATGCCGCCGAGCTCGAAGTAGGTCTTCGCGTACGTCGTCGCGTGCTCGACGAACTCAGCGTGCGGCTCGCCGGGCGCCGGCGTCAGCTTGACGTTGAAGGCGATGTTGTTCGGCATCTTCAGCGGGTCGAGCGCGGCGACGGTGCGGATGTTGTCCAGCAGGTTCGGCGATGCCGACGCCGTCGGCGTGATGCCGGGCGTGAACGCCTTTCCCCGCTTGCGGCCGCTGGGCAGTGCGCCGGACAGCGACCCGAAGACCACGTGGTTCGACATGCTCCAGAAGCCGCTGGTGTAGCGGCCGCCGCGGTAGTTCTCCTTCGACTGGTATTCGTCGTAGATGAAGTTGATGATGTCCTCGGCCATCTCCCGCGTGCCCGGCGCGTCAGAGCCGAACTTGGGGACGCGCTTCATGATTCGCGCGTGCAGCGCCTCGTGGCCGACGAAGTCGTCGCGGAGCGCCTGTAGCAGCGTCTTGAAGTCGACCGCCTTCTCTTCGTAGACCAGTTGCCTGATGACCAGCAGGCTGTCGACGACGTCGGCGACCGACACCAGGGCAGCGCCGGAGCTGTTGTACTTCGCCCCGCCGAGGATTACGTCGCGGCCGCTCTCCAGGCACCCCTGGACCAGCGACGACAGCAGCGGCGTCGGGTGCAGGTACTGGTGCGCCCGCCCGAGCAGGTTGTTGTACTCTATCGACTGCCCGATGACGTATCCCAGTTGCTCCTTGTAGGCGGCGAGGAGCTTGTCGAAGGTGTCGAAGCGCGAGGCGTCAGCCGGGTCGCCGGTGTGCGGGCCGACCTGCTCGCGGATCAGCGGGTGATAGCCGTCGTTCAACGCCATCTCCATCGCCGCAACAGTGTTGAGGAGCATGCAGTTGGTGTGCCCGATGTGGCGCCCACAGCTCGTCGGCTCGACGCAGCCGGTGGCGCCCCAGTCGCGCGCATCCTCGATGGCAAACCCCTGGTTGACGAGCGTCGCGATGACCGCCTCGTCGTTGTGGATCGAGGGCGTCGACGTGGTGATGACGTTCACCTCGCAGAGACGGCGCAGGTATTCGGGCGAGTTCGCTTTCGGGTGGTAGCGGGCGTTCAGGTTGGGGTCGCGCAGCGTCAGGATCTCGGCGACCTTGAGGATGACGTAGGTCATGTCACAGACGGCGCTCTTCCCATCGCGGTCGACGCCGCCGACCGTCATCGCCATGTCCGACGAGCTGCCCGCGAACAGCCGCATGCCCACACTGGGCACGAGGGGCAGGTGGTCGTTGCACTGCAGAAAGAACGACCCCACGAGCTCGATAGCCCGCCTGACGACGGCCTCTCGTTCCTCATCCGTTTGCGCCTTCGCGACGTCTTTCAGGAAGTAGGGTTGCAGCCAGGCGTCCAACCGGCCGAGCGACAGCCCGGCGTTCATGTTCTCCATGTGCAGCGCGATCTGGAGCAGGAGGATGACGCTCAGCGCCTCGTGCAGCGACTCCGCAGGCCCGGCCGGCACCTTGCGGCAGATGCGCGCCATCTCCAGGAACTCGTTGCGACGCTCCGACTGCGACGCGTCGCCGTCGAGCTCCGCCGCCATCGACTCCGCCTTCTCCGCCAGCCGCTCGGCGTAACGCAACACGCCGTCGATGGCGGTCTGTACGGCGCGGTAGAAGTTGCGCGAGCGCTCATCCGCCGCGGCCGCCTCGTAGCGGGCGGCGTCCTCGCGGAAGGCTAGCAGGCCTCGTTCGAGCACCGCCGGAGAGTCGGGGATGGTGTGCGAGACGGCGGCGGTCTTCCACATGAAGTAGAGCACCCAGCGCTCGTCGAGTTGCTGGCAGCGGGCGTTGTTCCACTCGCGACGAGTCCACTCTCGGATGTTGCGGTCGACCCAGAAGGGGAAGACGTCCTGGTTGAGCAGGTCGACCTCCTCCGGTGAGATGCGAGAAGGGTTGAGCTCGCGGCCGGACACCGTGGCTAGCTCGGGCCAGATCGTCGTTCCGGACATCTCGGGATAAATGACCACGCCGGGGAACTTGGCAGTCGTTGTCCCCGGCAGGAGGGCGCGTTCGCGGATCAGCGGCTGCTTGTTGACGAGGACATGGTGGAGCGCGCCGGCCTGCCGCAGCTCGGGGTCGATCTCGCGGCCCTCGGCGTCAGTCTCGAAGCCGTGCTCGCGGTAGTATTCGGTGACCAGGCGCGGCCGCTCGGTGCAGATCTCGCCGCGAGCGCCGAAGAACTCCGCACGCATCGCCTTGAGTCGCGGGAAATCGTCGAGGGTGTAGCAGCTGAGATACGGGTCGTCGAGGACGGCCGTCTCCGGCGTCTTCTCGCAGCGCAGCGTCTCCCACCGCTTCTCCGCCCGCGACGTCGCCAGCATGGAGTCGCCGCGAGCCATCTTGGCATCCGTGCTCTCGACGCCGCTCAAAGCCTGCCGCCAGCGGCGGTTGCGAGCGACGGCCGTGAGGTGCCCAAGGCGCCCCAGGTAGTTCATGTTGCCCTCGAACGTGAGCTTGTTCTCGATCATCAGGTTGAGGGGGTCGGTCTGCGCGAAGGGCGAAAGGAAGGAACGCAGGGCAAAGGCGTCGCTGAACGTCGCGACGAGGTGGGGGTCCCGGACGGTCCCGAAGCCGGCGCGCATCCGCCCGTTCTCGATGGTAAGATAGAGATTGGTGGCGCCGTTAGCCGTCCGGAACTGGTAGCGTGTGTCGAAAGGCTCCACCGTGCCGTTGCGACGGCGGTAGAGCTGGCTCTTGAGGCCGGCGTCCCGGTTGAAGGTGAAGGCCATCAGCTTCAAAACCGCGGCCAGATACGGACCTGTCGTGCGCTCGAGGAGGGACTCTTTCACTCCCATGATCGACCTCCCAGGAAAGCCTTGTGTCATGCCGTATGACGATTCTACCACTGATGGAACAAGAGCGGATCGCGATACAACGCACCGGTGCGGGCGAAACGGGGCGTTTTCAGGGGATTCGCCACTCGACAGGAGCGATTGATACTCGTATCATCGCGGAAGTTAGCGGTAGGTGCAGCTAGAGGAAGGAGACTCTTGTGACCGACTACCCGGTGACCTTCGACGCCACGCGCCCGGAAAAGTTCGAGCGCCCCCAGATCTTCCTTCGCATCCTCCTTTGGATCCTGCTGAGCTGGATCGTGGGGCTGGCCTTTTTCGTTCTGCCGATTGCGGCGGCGATATACATATCGCAGAAGGGCTCGGAGAAGTTCCTCGAAGAAGACGGGCCGAAGATGACAGGCTGGTTGCGCTGGATCATGGGGTTCTACGCCTATCTCGCCATCGTCACGGACCGGTTCCCGTCAGAGAAGGCGGAAGAGCTTGTGAAGTTCGAGGTGCAGACCAGCGGCACACCGACGGTAGGCTCGGCGCTGCTGCGCCTCATCTACAGCATCCCGAGCGCCTTCGTCCTCGGCCTGCTGGGTATTGTGTCGGAGATCCTGTGGATCAGCGCGGCGGTCATGGTGCTGGTGCAGGAGAACTACCCGGACGGCATTTACAACTTCCAGCGCGGCATCGTCCGCTGGGAGGCGCGCCTGCTCGGGTACCACGCCTCGCTCGTCGAGCAGTACCCCCCGTTCGCGCTCGACATGGAGGCCGAAGGGACGTCGCCGGCCGCCTAGCGAAGACTTCTCATCCGCTGTCCGGCCTAACCTACGAGGAGGTGCCCGACATGACCGACTCGACGTTCCGTGACGTCCTCTATCAGAAGCACCATCGCGTCCAGGGAGCCGCCTGGATCACGATCAACCGGCCCGACGCCATGAACTCGTTCACCGGCGATACCCTGGCGGAGCTGCGCCGCGCCGTCGACGACGCGAATGCGGACGATAGCGTCGGCGTGATTGTGCTCACGGGAGCGGGCGACCGCGCTTTCTGCGCCGGCGGCGACGTCAAGTGGCTGGCCGAGATTCAGCAGGAGGGCAGTTGGGGCAGCGCCGACTTCGACCCGCATGCCGGCATCGAAGACTGCCTGAAGCCGACGATCGCCCGCGTGAACGGCCATGCCGTCGGCGGCGGCAACCACCTGGCCTACTTCTGCGACCTGACGATAGCCGCGGAGCACGCCACGTTTCGACAGGTCGGACCGCGGGTCGGCAGCCCGGCGTCGGGGCATTGGGTGACCTACCTGACGCAGGTCGTCGGGCAGAAACGGGCGCGGGAGATATGGATGCTCTGCCGAACCTACTCGGCGCAGGAGGCGCTGGCGATGGGGCTGGTGAACGCCGTCGTGCCGAAGGACAGGCTCGACGAAGAGGTCGACCAGTGGTGCCGCGAGCTGATGGCGAAGAGCCCTAGCTGTCTGAAGATCCTCAAGGCCAACTTCCGCTCTGTCTACGACCCGCTCCGCGAAGGCTCCCTGCGCGA
>JALHUB010000113.1 GCA_022865685.1 Dehalococcoidia bacterium
AAGATGATCTCCTTCAGACCGCCGACGCCGCTCTCGCTGTGCGAAAGTACCTCCGCCTTCCAGCCCGTGGCTTCAGCGTAGCGTGTGTACATGCGAAAGAGGTCGGCCGCGAAGAGCGCGGCCTCGTCGCCACCCGTGCCGGCGCGTATCTCGACGATGACGCTTTTCTCGTCGCGCGGGTCCGGCGGCAGGAGGGCGCGACGGATGTCGTCTTCCAGCCGCTGCCTCTGCTCGCCGAGGCGCTCCATCTCTTCGCGGGCGAGCGCCTCCATCTCGGGGTCATGCGCCTCTTCGAGGACGGCGCGGGCGTCGGCGATGCCCTGCTCCGTCACGAGGTACCGCCGGTACAGGGACACGATATCCCCCAGCGACGCCCGCTCCTTAGCGAGCGCCTGCAGCCTCTCGTAGTCGGAGGTGAGCTCGGGCCGCGCCATCTCGGCGGTCAGCTCTTCGTAGCGGTCGACCAGGGCTTGCAGTCTATTCAGCATCTCTTTCCATCCACAGAGAAACCCCGATCGCGTCGGGGCTTCCGGACGGCTCGATCATACCACATGCGGAATGCGCCGTCAGCGGCGACTAGCGGGTCGTGCCTGTCAGGAATTGGATGGCCTCTCGTTGCAGAAGCTCCCGCTGGCCGGCGTCGGCCATGTTCCGGAGCTGCACGGTGCCCGCCGCAAGCTCCCGCTCGCCGAGGATCGCGACCCACGCCGCCCCCAGCGCATTCGCCTGTCGCATCTGCGACTTGAGGCTGCGCTCGCCGGTCGCGACAACCGTCGACACGCCCTCGCGACGCAGCAGGCTCGTCAGCTTGAACGCTTCGACGCGCGCCTCAACCCCCTGGTGCGCGACGTAGACCTGCGGCGTCGTCGCCGTCGGGACGGACGCCTTCTGCTGCCTCAGGTTGAGGACGATGCGCTCGATGCCCGTCGCGAAGCCCGTCGCGGGAGTGGGTTTGCCCCCCAGTTCCTCGATGAGCGCGTCGTAGCGCCCGCCGGCCCCGATCGTGCTCTGAGCGCCGCCGCCGCGCGGCTGGACCTCGAAGACGGTGCGCGTGTAATAGTCGAGGCCGCGCACGAGATGCGGCGTCAGCTCGTAGGGGATGTCCAGGGCGTCGAGGTAGCGGCGCAGGTCGTCAAAGTTGCGGCGGCAGTCGTCGCAGAGGTAGTCGATGATCGAAGGCGCGGTCGCTATGACCGGCTGACAGCTCGCCTGCTTGCAGTCGAGGAGGCGCAGCGGGTTGCGGGCGTAGCGGTCGCGGCAGTCGCGGCAGACGGCGCGCAGGTGTGGCTGGTAGTGGGCGCGCAACGCCTCCAGGTAGCGCGGGCGGCACGTGCGGTCGCCGATGCTGTTCAGCAGCAGGACGAGGTCGCCCAGACCGAGGTCCGCGTACAGGCGCCACAGCAGCTCGATGACCTCGGCATCGACGGCGGCGTCGGCGTCGCCTATCGCTTCGCAGCCGAACTGCGTGTGCTGGCGGCGGCGCCCCGCCTGTGGTCGCTCATAGCGGAACGTCGGCGAGAGGTAATAGAGGCGGACCGGTTGCGGCAGGTTGCCCATGCCGTGCTGGAGGTAGGCGCGACAGATGCTGGCCGTGCCCTCCGGCTTGAGGGCCAGGCGCTCGCCGCTGCGGTCCTCGAAGACGTACATCTCCTTGCGCACGACGTCCGATCCCTCGCCGGCGCCGCGCTCGAAGAGGTCGGCCTGTTCGAAGACCGGCGTGTCGATGCGCGCGTAGCCGAAGAGGCGGCAGAGGCGTTCCGCCGCGTCGATGGCTTCACGCCAGTAGGGCTGCTCGGCGGGAAGGACGTCGCTGGTGCCGCGTGGTGCGGAGAACAAAGGCAGCTCCCTCTGCTGAAGGTTGAAGTCGGCTCAAGCATAGCGAAGGGGCACGGACGTTGTAAAGCTGTGAGTAGGGGCAACGCTCCGTAGGGGCGCACGACCGTGCGCCCCTACTCGATCACATCCCCCTTCGTCGATATGCTAGAGTAGATGCGGAGGTTCTACGCGCTCCTATGGTCGCCACCGTCGACGAACTCATAAAGAAGGCCCAGACGTACCTGCCGGGCGATAGGACGCACCTCATCGAAGAGGCCTACCGCTTCGCTGAGGAGTGCCACCGCGACCAGGTGCGCAAGACCGGCGACCCCTACATCACGCACCCTCTCGACACCGCAGCGACAGTCGCGGACCTCCAGCTCGACGCCTCGGCCGTTGCTGCCGCCCTCATTCACGACGTCCAGGAGGATTGCGGCGTCTCCAACGCCGAGCTGACCAAGCGCTTCGGTCGCGAGGTCGCGCACCTCGTCGACGGCGCCACGAAGCTGGATAGGATTGCCTGGAAGGCGCCCGAAGAGGCCGTCCGCGACCGGGCGGCGCAGTCGGAGAACCTGCGCAAGATGTTCCTGGCGATGGCCCGTGACGTGCGCGTCGTCATCATCAAGCTGGCCGACCGCCTCCACAACATGCGCACGCTCTACGCCCTCGCGCCGGAGAAGCAGCAGCTAGTCGCGCAGGAGACGATGGAGATCTACGCGCCGCTGGCCAGCCGCCTCGGCATCTGGCAGATCGGCCGCGAGCTGGAGGACCTCTCTTTCCGGTACTTGAGCCCGGAGCGCTATCGCCAGATCGCCAATCTGCTGGCCTCGAGCCGCGCCGCTCGCGAGAAGTACATAGCGCAGGTCGAGAGCATTCTGCGCAAGGAGCTGGACAAGAACGGCATCCACGCCGAGGTACAGGGCCGCGCCAAACACCTCTACAGCATCAATCAGAAGATGGAGAAGTACGCCGCCCAGGGGAAGACGTTCAACGATCTGTACGACCTGCTGGCCCTCCGCTTGCTCGTCGAGACGGAAGCCGACTGCTACCGGGCACTCGGCGTCGTCCACAACCTCTGGCGGCCTATTCCCGGCCAGTTCGACGATTACATCGCCAACCCGAGGGAAGGCGTCTACCGCTCGCTCCACACGACGGTTCTCTGCCTGGGCGCGCGCGCCCTTGAGGTGCAGATCCGCACCCATGAGATGCACCATCTGGCCGAGTACGGCGTCGCCGCCCACTGGCGCTACAAGGAGGGCGGCAAGCGCGACCATCGCTTCGAGGAGCGCGTGTCCTGGCTGCGACAACTTCTCGAATGGCAGCGAGACATGGCCGCCGCCGACGACTTCGTCGAGCTGGTGAAGACCGACCTCTTCCAGGATCAGGTCTTCGTCTACACGCCGAAGGGCGAAGTGAAGGACCTGCCCGTCCATTCCACGCCCATCGACTTCGCATACCGCATCCACACCGACATCGGTCACCGCTGCATCGGCGCGCGTGTCAACGGCCGTCTCGTCCCGCTCAACTACCAGCTTCAGAACGGCGACATGGTCGAAGTCCTGACGAGCAAGGCGCCGCGCGGGCCCTCCCGCGACTGGCTCAACGCCGACCTCGGCTACGTGATGACCAGTCACGCCCGGGAGAAGATTCGCGCCTGGTTCAAGCTACAGGAGCGCGCCGCCAACGTCGAGCGCGGCCGCGACCTGCTGCACAAGGAGCTGCGCCGTCTCGGCCTCAGCCTCGCCGACTGCCAGGACCTGCTGCTGCGCTCTTTCAAGTTCGAGGAGATGGACGAGTTCCTGGCGGCGCTCGGCTACGGCGGCATCAGCCTGCACCAGATCGCGACGAAGCTCGCACCCCTCGTCCAGCCGCAGGCAGGGATAGAGGAGCTGGCAATCGCGGCGCCGCAGAGGGCTGTCTACACCGCAGACGTCGAGGTGCTCGGCAGCGGCGATCTACTGACCCAACTCGCCCGCTGCTGCAACCCCGTGCCCGGCGACCCCATTGTCGGCTACGTGACACGCAGCCGCGGCGTGACGGTGCACCGGCGCGACTGCGGGAACGTCCTGCGCGAGGACGAGAAGGAGCGCCTGGTCGAAGTCGAGTGGGGGCAACGAGGGCAGCTATACCCGGTCGCGGTGCGAATCGAGGCGTGGGATCGCGTCGGGCTCATCCGCGACATCGGCAGCATCGTCGCCGAGGAGAAGGTGAACATGGCAGCGGTGCGCACCCAGGAGCACAGCGACCAAACCGTCAGCGTCTTCCTGACGCTCCTCACCGCCGGCGTCGACCAACTCACGCGGCTCCTGAGCAAGCTGGAAGCCGTGCGTGGCGTCTTCTCCGTCGACCGTCACATCGAGGGCGCCGACCGCCAGGCGAGAGCGTAGCCGGCCGGGCGCGATACGCGAAGGGAGGTGCGTATGCAAAACATATTCCTCGTGACGCTGACGATACTCGTCGGTCTTCTTTGGGCCGGCACCATAGACGCCGAGATGAAGTGGACCGCGACGATGTTTGGACTCGCGCTCATGGCCCTCATCTTTTCCACCGGCATGCAGGCCCGTCCGCACAAGCACCGCTGACTTCGACTCACACGGGAGACCGTAGCCGAGACTTTCCAGTCTCGGCGTGCGTTCCGATCGAGGAGGCGGGCAAGACCCGTCCGCCTCTGGAGGAAGCCCGCCCTAAGTGCCATAGCGGAGATTGGGATTTCCTAGGATCGCAGCGTAGCGTCTATCTCGTGCTTCAGGCGCTCCACAATGCCGCGTTGTGCCCGCGCCACCTCTTCGTCCGTAAGCGAGTGCCCTGAGGACTGGTACGTTATCGAGAAGGCCAGCGACTTCTTCCCCGCGCCGACCTGCTCGCCGGTGTAGCAGTCGAACAGGCGCGCCTCACGCACCAGCGGCGCCTTCTCGATGATCGCCTTGATGTGCCCCGCCGTCACGCCCTCGTCGACGATCAGCGCTATGTCCTGCACGACCGGCGGGAAACGCGATACCGGCTCGTAGCGGCGAGGCCCGCGCACAAACGGCAGCAGGCGGTCGAGCACCATCTCGAACACGTAGGCGTCGCCGTCGACGTCGAAGGCGGCGGCGACGCGCGGATGCGCCTGCCCGATGACCGCGACGGTCTCCCCTTCGACCCGCACCTCCGCCGACCGTCCGGGCACCATGCCGAAGACGTCCGCTTGCGCGAATTCCGCCTCGACACCCATGCCCGCGAACAGCGCCTCCAGATAACCCTTCGCGTCATAGAGGTCGACGGCTTCCTCCATGGGATGGCCCCATCGGTCCTCGTGCCAACCGCTGATAACTCCCGTCACGTGCTCCTCCTCCAGCGGCAGGTCGGAGCCGCGCGGCAGGTAGGCGCGCGCCGCCTCGAAGAGCGCCACTTCGCCCTCGCTGTAGCGCAGGTTGGCGGCCAGGCTCTGGAGGACGCTCGCGCGCAGCGTCGTTCGCAGGTACTCGTGCTGGCTGCTGAGGCTGTTGACGACCCGTAGCGGTGGCTGCTCGGAGAGTAGCTCCGGCGGTACCACCTGCTCCAGCGCTTCCAGCGTGGTCAGGGAGTAGTTGATGACCTCCTGCATGCCCGCCGCCGCGAGCAGGTCGCGGGCGCGCTCGCGCAGGTCGCGCAGAGGCTGCGGAATGATCGACGGTATCTCGCCGCGGAGGTTCGTGACCGGCAGCTCGTCGTAGCCGACCATCCGCGCCACCTCTTCCGCCACGTCGTCGGCGATGCGCACGTCCATCCGCCAGTAGGGAACGGTAACCAGATAATCGGGCTCATGCCAGCCGCAACCGAACTCCAGCCCTTCCAGCACGCTGCGCACCTTCGGCGTTGGCAGGTCGAGCCCCAGGATCGTCTGCAGCCGACGCCGCGGCACCTGGACCACGACCGGCTGTGCCTTTCGCGGGTAGACGTCGACGACGCCCGTAGCGGCGCGGCCGCCTGCCAGCTCCACTAGCAGCTTCGTCGCCCGTCTCGCCGCGACAATCGAAAGCTCCGGGCTCAACCCCTTCTCGAATCGGCTTGAAGCCTCACTGCGCGCCTTGAGACGCGTGCTCGTGCGCCGGATGCTCGCCGAGTTGAAGTTCGCCGACTCCAGCAGGATGGTGCGCGTGTCCTCTCGAACCTCGCTGTTTGCGCCGCCCATAACGCCGGCCAGCGCGACCGCGTCCGACGCATTTGCGATGACCAGCATGTCCGGCTCCAGCTCGTGGTCGACGCCGTCGAGCGTCGTCATCTTCTCGCCCGGCCGCGCCCGTCGCACGACTATCTTGCCGCCGCCGAGCAGCATGAAGTCGAAGGCGTGCAGCGGCTGCCCCAGCTCCAGCATCACGTAGTTCGTGATATCGACGATGTTGTTGATGGGGCGCTGGCCGGCGGCGATCAACCGCTCCTGCATCCACGGCGGCGAGTCGCCCAGCTTCACATCGTCGATTAGTGTGGCGACGTAGCGCGAACAGAGGTCGTCGTCCGCTATCTCGACGCTGACGCGCTCCGCGATGCGTCCGCCCGCTTCCTCGTACGTGCCGTCCGGGTAGCGGACCTTCTTGCCGGTCAGTGCCGCCACCTCGCGCGCAATGCCGACCATCGACAGGCAGTCGCCGCGGTTCGGCGTCACGCTAATGTCGAAGATGCTGTCGCCCATATACTCCTGGAGCGGCATGCCCACCGGCGCGTCTTCGTCCAGCACCAGGATGCCGACGTGCTCGTCGGACATGCCGAGCTCTCGCTCGGACAGGACCATGCCCGCCGATTCGACGCCGCGGATGCGCGCCGGCGTCAGTTCTACGGCCTCGCGCGTGTTGGGGTTGATGATGTGGGCGCCGACGCGTCCGAAGGCGATCTTCTGGCCCTCCGCCACGTTCGGAGCGCCACAGACGACGGTCATCTGCTCGCCGCCGAGGTCCACGGTCGCCAGCTTGAGGCGGTCGGCATTCGGGTGCGGCTCGACCTTCGTGACCAGACCCACGCATATGCCTTCCCACTCGCCGCCCATGCGCTCGATGCTGTCCACGCCCAGGCCGGCCATAGTCAAACGATGAGCCAACTCTCTCGGCGGCAGGTCGATATCGACATACTCGGCAAGCCAGCGCAGCGACACTCTCATGGCGTCTCTTTGTCCATTCCCTTCGACATGCCCCAGCCTTCAGGCTGGGGTGTCGTAAACACCAGCTCCTTCGGCGGGAGGTCAATATCGACGTAGTCAGCGAGCCAACGAAGCGATACTCTCATGGTGCTCTCAGAACTGCTTGAGAAAGCGCAGGTCGTTGGCGTAGAAGAGACGGATGTCTTCGATGCCGTAGCGCAGCATGCAGATGCGTTCGATTCCCAGGCCTGCGGCGAAGCCCGTGTAGCGGTCGGCGTCGTAGCCCATGTTCGAAAGGATCTCCGGGTGCACCATGCCGGAGCCCAGGACCTCGATCCATCCCTCTCCGTCGCAGGTGCGACAGCCGGCGCCGCCGCAGATCATGCAGTCGATGGCCATCTCCGCGCCGGGCTCGACGAACGGGAAGTAGTCGCAACGGAAGCGCACCTTGCGCTCCTGGCCGAAGATGCGCTTGGCGAACTCGTACAGCGTACCCTTCAGGTCCGAAAGGCTTATTCCCTCGTCGACGGCCAGGAGCTCGATTTGCGTCTGCATCCACTCGTGCGTCGGGTCCGTCGCCTCGTTGCGATAGCAGCGCCCCGGCACGACAACGCGGATGGGCGGCCTCGTCTTCTCCATGACCCGCACCTGGTTGGGCGAAGTGTGGGTGCGCATGACCACGTCGTACTCGCCGTCGTGCGTGATGTCGACGTAGAGGGTGTCCATCGTGTCGCGGGCGGGATGGTCCTTGCCGATGCGCAGTGCCTCGAAGTTGTAGTAGTCGGACTCGACCTCGGGCCCTTCCACGATGGAGAAGCCCATCGAGACGAACGCCGCCAGCACATCGCGCAGCGTCTGCGTCACCGGGTGCAGGCGTCCGATTCGCTTCGTACGACCCGGCAGCGTGACGTCGAGTCTGCCGGTCTCTATGATCGCCAGCCGCTCTTTTTGAACCTGCTCCTGTCGAAGCGCCAGGGCGCTATCCAGCGCCTGCTTGAGGCTGTTGGCGGCGGCGCCCATGCGTCGGCGCTTTTCGATAGGCAGGTCGGTGAGGCCGCGGAGCACGCTCGTCAAGCGGCCCTTGCGCCCCAACCACGTGACGCGCCAGGCTTCCAGCGACGCCTCGTCTGCGGCGGCGACAAGCTCCGCGCGGGCCTGCTCTTCGATTCTCTTCAGCTCATCGATCATGGGCGGTCACGCGCATCCTGTTATCGACCCCTGGGGAGAAGCGTCGCGGAATCTGGGGTAGAAGCAGCGGGCTATCGAGGCTATTATGGTGTCACGGATCGACTCGGTCAACTGCGCGGACGCTAAGCGCGACTTGACGCGAAAGTCTTCTGCGACAAGGCGTCCGAATAATCACGGGGTAAGATCCTGCCGTAGCCTTTAGCACGCGACGGAAAGAGGCAGCGATGGACGAGCGGCAACAGAGGCATTTAACGACGGTCATGAGCGGAATCTGGAGCGTCGGCAGCAGCCGTTGCAGTGACCGCCGACCCCGTTGCTAGGCGGAAGACTGACCCTCAATCGTCGCCGTTGACGTCGTGGTGACGCTACCGTCCCCGTAAGTCATCGTCAGGACTTCGCTTCTACTGAGCCCATCGGCGACGGTAGCAGCGGCGACAAGCTGAATTACGAGGAAGCAATAATCCGTTCCATATAGGCCCAGGTCTTCAGCCGCGGCGGGAGTGGCTTGCGATCCTCCGAGAGTCATGGGATTTGCGGCGGTCCAGCCAAACATATCAACGGGAGAAGATTGCAGCGTGGGGTAAGAAGTGGTGCTAAGAACGTCCCCCGTCACTTCTTCCGTCCCGGCTGGCTGCGCGTATTCCTTGGCTCTATGCCCTATCGCAGTCCATCCCGTGCCTAGGCCGTTCGCACCATCGGTGTATGCCGTAACCGAACTGATGCTCCTCTCCGGATCTGTTTCCACGTAGGCCCGGATGGGCACCCAGTAGCTATAGTTTGAGCCGCTGGACGGCCTCTCAATTGGTATATCGGGGAACGGGTTCGTGAGATTGACTACCCGGGTAGGGCTTCCCCATGAGGAAATCAGATATTTATTCGTGTCATATTGGATAACTTCGTTCGGGTAACCGTCGTCATTTGCAAGCCAAAGACGCTCGTGCGTCATGTCGCTCAACTTCGTGCGGGTCAGGGCGCTGGGAGTTGCGCCCATGTACCAGCAAGTCCACATATACAGACCATCCCAGTCGAGGAAGGAGCCATTGCAGAGGGCATCGGGAGGACCGCACACTACCAGCTCGTGACTGGTGAAGGTGCTCAGTGGAATAAGAAGAACCGATCCGTGGATATTGCCGCCCTCTGGTCCCAACCATAGATGCGTGCCGGAGAACGCTAAGTCGTCGGTCATGGTGCCGCAGTTGTGGTGATAGTGAGCGACCTCCGTCAGGTCTTCACCAGAGCGGGCTAGTTTATAGGCGACATCCGGGTTGCCCGTACAGTAGATATATCCATCAGCGGCGTTGTAGCCGATGGCGTGAACGGAGCCAGTGTGAGTCAAAGCCAACCTGTCCACGAGTGCCATGTCGCTGATGCGGATTAGTAAGAACTCATCGTCAAGACCCACGTAAAGATAACTGCCATCAGTAGCAATGGAAGACGGGTACATGGCGTCCGCGGTAGTCGCAGTATATTCGTTGACTGATACCAGCGAAGGCGTCTCGTCGCTAGTGTTGAACACACTGACATAGATATGACCGAGCCCGTTAGGACCACTACTCGGGACATAGACTTTGCCACCGGTGATGCACACGCCCCATGCCTTGTTGTAACCTGTCGGCGCCGTGTAATGGGTGTGGGTGTTCGTCGCCGGGTCGAACCGGACGAGGCGGAAAGGCGTGACCATGCAGCCGATATAGGCCCGCTGTACGTCGCTGGCCCAAGCAGAGGCATCACTATAAGCTTCACCTGTGTCCAGCGTCACCGTGCTCTTGTCGGGCGCACAGGCTCCGAGTGTATGAACCTTGCCATTCCATTGTACCTTCCCAGGAGCCGCCGCGGGCCCGAACCAGCGTCGCCAGAAGAGCCTCTCCGGCGTAGGATTGTCTCCTTCGATGTTATGGGGCGTGGCGTTGCGGTAATCGGCGGCCTTCTGACCGTTCTTCCCCCCGCCGGCGCAGGCCGCCGCCAACACGCCGGCCAGGGTTGCGACTCCACTCAAGAATCGGCGGCGGCCCATCCGCTTGTGAAGACTCGCATGTAGGTAGTGATTCATCGCAGCAGTTCCGTCCTCGGGTCGGCGTCAGTCTACTTATGGTGGGGTGGCTTGTCAAGGCCAACGGTGAGTTGATTGGACACTCTATGGGTCAGGATGTGGCGAGCCGGTGTGGATTTGAGGCCAATCGACCGCGTACAATGGCAGCGCAGGATCGCTTCGGAGCGCATCCTGCCGTAGCCTTTAGCACTCAACGATAGTAAGATCATTACAGGCATGCGGGCCGCTAGCTCAATTTGGCAGAGCAGCTGACTCTTAATCAGCAGGTTACAGGTTCGATTCCTGTGCGGCCTACCAGTGAAGGATCGCTGGTCAGGGGAAGTGTCGGAACTGGCAGACGAGCATGATTTAGGATCATGTGCCGAAAGGCGTAGGGGTTCGAGTCCCCTCTTCCCCACCAGAGTCGGGATACCGCAGCACAGCGACAGGAGATAGAGAGACCCTACATGGGAACACTGCTGGAAGTGAAGAACCTAAAGACCCACTTCTTCACCGATGACGGCGTCGTCAGGGCGGTGGACGGCATAACATACGACCTCGAAGAGGGCGAGACCATCGGCCTCGTCGGAGAGAGCGGCTGCGGCAAGACCGTGTCCGCGCTCTCGCTGCTCCGGCTCATTCCCACGCCGCCGGGCCGGATCGTCGACGGCGAAGTCTGGTTCGAGGGCGAAAACCTCCTCAAGGTCGACGAGGATGAGATCCGCCACATTCGCGGCAACCGCATCGCCATGATCTTCCAGGAGCCGATGACCTCCCTCAATCCCGTGCTGACCATCGGCCGCCAGCTCACGGAGGGGCTGGAGCTGCATATGCACATGGACCGGCGCGCCGCCACGAAGAGGGCGATCGAGCTGCTGGAAATGGTCGGCATACCGTCCGCGGCTTCGCGGATCAACGACTACCCGCACCAGTTCTCCGGCGGCATGCGCCAGCGCGTGATGATCGCCATGGGCCTCTCCTGCAACCCGAGGCTCCTTCTCGCCGACGAGCCGACGACCGCGCTTGACGTGACCATCCAGGCGCAGATCCTGGAGATCATGGCCAAGCTGAGCGCCGAGTTCGGCACCGCCGTAATCATCATCACCCACAACCTGGGCGTCATTGCCCGCTATGCCCGGCGCGTGAACGTCATGTACGCCGGCAAAATCGTCGAATCGTCGACGTCACGCGAGGTGTACGGCAACCCGAAACACCCCTACACACTCGGGCTGCTGAAGTCCGTGCCCCGGCTGGACCAGGTCCGGAAGAGCAAACTGAACCCAATCGAGGGCTTCCCGCCGGACCTTGTGCACATGCCTCCCGGATGCAGCTTCTTCCCGAGGTGCGAGTATCGCAGCGAGAAGTGCCACCAGGAAGAGCCGCCCCTCATGCTGGTCGGCGAGAAGCACTACTCGGCATGCTGGCACGCGGACGAAGTCGAAAAGGCTCCAGTGGAATGACTACTGAATACAGCACCGCCATCGACACGGCGACCAGGCCCGGCAACGACAATGTGCTGATTGAGGTCAACAACCTCAAGATGTACTTCCCCGTTACTTCGGGCATCATCTTTCAACGGAAGATAGCCGACGTCAAGGCCGTCGACGACATATCGTTCTTCATCCGCCGCGGCGAGACGCTCGGACTCGTCGGCGAGAGCGGCTGCGGCAAGTCGACGACCGGGCGCGCTATGCTGCAACTCTACCGGCCCACCGCGGGCCAGGTCCTCTTCGACGGTCGCGACCTCTGTTGCGTCAAGGGGAACCAACTGCGACTGTTCCGCCGCAAGATGCAGATGATCTTCCAGGACCCTTATGCCTCCCTCAACCCGCGCATGAGCGTCGGCAGCATCATCGGCGAGCCGCTGGTCATCCACAAGCTGGCGAAGGGCAAGGCACGACGCGAACGCGTGCAGGAGCTGATGCGTATCGTCGGGCTCAACCCCTACTACGCCAACCGCTATCCGCACGAGTTCAGCGGCGGCCAACGACAGCGCATCGGCGTGGCGAGGGCGCTCGCCGTCGAGCCGGACTTCATTGTCTGCGACGAGCCGGTGTCCGCCCTCGACGTCTCTATCCAGGCGCAGATCATCAACCTGCTGGAGGACCTCCAGGAGAAGTTCGGGCTGACCTACCTGTTCATCGCCCACGACCTCTCCGTCGTGCGTCACATCAGCGACCGTGTCGTGGTAATGTATCTGGGGAAGCTGATGGAGCTATCCGGCCGGCTGGAGCTCTACGAGAACCCGCTGCACCCCTATACAAAGGCGCTGCTGTCGGCGGTGCCCATACCGGATCCCGTCGTCGAGGCGAAACGAGAGCGCATCATCCTCACCGGCGACGTGCCCAGCCCGCTGTTCCCGCCGTCGGGGTGCGTCTTCCACACGCGCTGCCCGCTCGTGACTGACGAGTGCCGCGAGCACATCCCCGAGTGGCGCGAGAAATCGCCGGACCACTGGGTCGCCTGCTGGCGCGTCTAGCCGTTGCCTGGCGCTGCTTCCAGAGCTTTCCGCGTGAAGGCCACTTCAAGTCGCGTGCCCTCGAATCGCAGCCCGCCAAATTGAACCGCCTAATCGGCTATGCTACCATCGATAAGACATGGAGCAGTCCCGCATCCGCAATTTCTGCATCATCGCCCACATCGATCACGGAAAATCGACGCTCGCCGACCGCCTGCTCGAGCTCACCGGCACCATCCCGCAGCGCGCCATGCAGGAGCAGGTCCTCGACACGATGGACCTGGAGCGCGAGAAGGGCGTCACCATCAAGGCGAAGGCCGTTCGCATGCTCTACGACGCCGACGATGGCCGCCGGTACGAGCTCAACCTCATCGACACGCCGGGCCACGTCGACTTCACCTACGAGGTCTCCCGCGCGCTGACAGCCTGCGAAGGCGCCCTCCTCATCGTCGACGCAGCGCAGGGCATACAGGCGCAGACACTGGCTCACACGTACCTCGCGCTCGACCACAACCTGACGGTCATTCCCGTTATCAACAAGATCGACCTGCCGAACGCCGACCCGGCGGAGGTGGCGCGCGAGCTGTCGACGGTCATCGGCTTCTCGGAGGACGAGATGCTGTACACGTCGGCCAAGGAGGGCACGGGCGCCCGCGATGTGCTGGAGGCGGTCGTGCAGCGCATCCGCCCGCCGCACGGCCGCGTCGACGCCCCACTGCGCGCGCTCATCTTCGACTCCAAGTACGACTCCTACAAGGGCGTCATCGCCTACGTGCGGATCGTCGACGGCTCTCTGCGTGAGGGCGAGCGCCTGTGGCTGGCCGCCGTGCAGCGCTCGCTGGAGCCGCTCGAGGTCGGCGTGTTCGGGCCGGAGATGACCCCTACGGGCGGGCTCGAAACCGGCGAGGTCGGCTACGTGGCCACCGGCCTGAAGAACGTCAAGGACTGCCACGTCGGCGACACGATCACGGAGGAGGAGCGCCGCGCTGAGCCGCTGTCCGGTTACCAGCCCGCCAAGCCGATGGTCTTCGCCGGCCTCTATCCGGCCGCCGCCAACGACTACGGCCTCGTACGCGACGCCCTCGACAAGCTCAAACTCAACGACTCCGCCCTTACCTACGAACCCGAATCCAGCGGCTCCCTCGGCTTCGGCTTTCGCTGCGGCTTCCTCGGCCTTCTGCACATGGAGATCGTCCAGGAGCGGCTGGAGCGCGAGTACGGCCTGACGCTGCTCATCACCGCCCCCAGCGTCGAGTACGAGGTGACGACGACCGACGGCACGGAGCTCGTCGTCGACAACCCGTCGGACCTGCCGCTGCCCACCGAGATCGCCGTCATCCGCGAGCCGTGGATGAACATATCGGTCATCGCGCCCGACCGCTACATCGGCGCTGTCATGGAGCTGGTGACGAGCCGTCGCGGCGAGTTCCGGCGCATGGAGTACTTGGGGCGCCACGAGGAGTCGACGCAGTCGGCGGCCGGCGAGGCGCGCGTCATGCTCGAGTACCGCCTGCCGCTGTCGGAGATGCTGATC
>JALHUB010000114.1 GCA_022865685.1 Dehalococcoidia bacterium
CTCGATATTGGACTGATGAACAGCCGCGCTGCCGGCAAGATCCCCGCCGACGACGCAGTCTCGGAGCGTGTCTTCGACGTCAGCAAGGACGGGAAAGTCAACAGCCTCGACACGGGCTTCATGCGGCAGAGGAACTGCCTGGTCACCCCGAATCAGCTTGGCTGTCCCGTGTGCCCGGCTGAGTAGCCGGTGTCCGGCTACTGACTGCCCACAGTCGCAATAGTTTGGTGGCCCGGAAAAACCCGGGCCACCAGCTACTAGCAGTTGAGACCTCAGCCCGGGCTCGAAGGCGTGCTATTGGCTTGTCATGGGCGCGACACTGCCGACCCTTACGATCCCGCCCCGCTTCTGCTATCCTCACCGCAGCCCTTCGAGGCGGCGCCGACCCATGCATCCCCAACCTCAACCACCTGCGCATTTCGACTCACTTGGCCCGTCATGGCGCTCTTCCGCCCATTCGGCGCCTTTTGCGCGCCCTTTCCAGATTCACGTCGCCGTCTCTCAGATTCAGGGCAACGCGAAAAAACAATTGATATCAATTGGTCAATCAAAACGCCGGTCGAATAGCGCTCCGCCCCCCCCAGCTTCGAGCGGGACCTAGGCGAACCCCAGCGCCTTCTCGATAGCGGCGAGGTCCGCCGGCAGCTCGATTAGGTCCGCCTTCGCCTTCATCGCCGTCTCCGGGTCCTTCAGGCCGCTGCCCGTGATCACGCACACGACGGTCTGACCGGCAAGCGATAACCCCTCTCGGGTCACCTTCAGCAGGCCCGCCACGCAGGCCGCCGACGCTGGCTCGCAGAAGATGCCCTCTTCGCGGGCGAGGCGGTAGTAGGCGCTCATTATCTCGTCGTCGCTGACGGCCTGGATGTCGCCGCCGGACTCGTCGCGGGCGTTCACGGCGCCCTGCCAGCTCGCGGGGTTGCCGATGCGGATGGCCGTCGCGATGGTCTGCGGCTCCTCGACGGGATGCCCGAGGACGATGGGCGCCGCCCCTGCGGCCTGGAAGCCCATCACGCGCGGCCGCTTCTGCGCCTTGCCCAGGCGCTGGTACTCCGTAAAGCCGCGCCAGTAGGAGGTGATGTTGCCGGCATTGCCGACGGGGATGAACAGATAGTCCGGCGCATCGCCCAGGGCGTCGACGATCTCGAAGGCGGCGGTCTTCTGCCCTTCGATGCGGTAGGGGTTGACGGAGTTGACGAGGGCAATCGGGTGGATGTCGGTGATCGTCAGCGCCAGGCGCAGCGCCGCGTCGAAGTTGCCGTCGATGGCGATGACGCGGGCGCCGTGGGCCACGGCCTGCGCCAGCTTCCCCTGCGCAATGCGTCCCTTCGGCACGAGGACGTACACCTGGAGGCCGCAGTGCGCGGCGAAAGCAGCGGCGGAGGCGCTGGTGTTGCCGGTGGAGGCGCACATGATCGCGCGGTCGCCCTCTTCGATTGCCTTGGCGACCGCCATGACCATGCCGCGGTCCTTGAAGGAGCCCGTCGGATTGCAAGACTCCAGCTTGAAGTAGAGCGCCTCGCAGCCGGCCTCCTTTTCGAGTCGCTGCGACCGCACGAGCGGCGTCGCGCCCTCGCCGATGTACAGCATGGGCGTGGCATCGGTGATCGGCAGGTGCTCGCGGTAGCGACGCAGCACTCCCGGGCCGGTCGAACCGCTGCCGGGAATCGCCGCCGCCGAGCGGTCACTCGCGGAAGAGGCCGAGGGCATGCTGCTCCAGCTCCTTGATCTCTCGTTCTAGGTCGCCTATCTGGCGCCGCTTCAGTTGCTCCTGGCTCTGGGTGAGCTTGAGCAGGTGCTCGGCAAGCTGCTCTCGATATTCGTCCAGGCGCGCGTTGAGGGCGTCGAGGCGTCCTTCGTAGCCGTGGTGTTTGCCTTCCAGGGCCGCGAGGAGTCGCTGGTGCTCGTCCCTGCTGCCTGAGAGGCCGTTCACTGTCTCCTCTAGTTGCGCGAAACGCGCTTCTAGTCGTTGACGCTCCACACGGCTCAGCTCCAGGCGCTCCGGCAGCTCGCTCAGCTCCTGCAGTTGCCGCGTGATGTCGGCGGACTCGGTCTGGATGCGACGGACCACGTCCGTCAGCAGGCGCGTCCGCTCAGTCGCTGTCTCCGAGCCGCGGATGGCGTTTTCGATCGCCGAGTCGATCTCGGGGAGCCGCTGGTCCAGGCGGTTGACAGCCTCCGTGTTGCGGCCGGCGCGGCTCTCCAGGTCGTCGAGGCGCTGTTGGAGGTCCGACACCTGCTGGGCAGTCGTGGCCGCGGCGTCCTGGTAGCGCCTTCCCGTCTCTTCGATGCTGCCCTGTCGCTCCTGCCAGGAACCGACCCGCCGCTCCAGGTCTCCCACCTGCTTCACGAGCTCCGCCCGCTCGGTGCGGCTCCGCTCGCCGTCGGCTTGGTGCTGGCGCGTCGCCTCTTCGGCGTGGCCGCGCGCGCGTTCCTGCTCCTCGCGGAGCCGGCCGGTCAGCGTCTGAAGCTGACGCACCTCTTCTTGAACTTGGGCCAGGGTCGCCAGTTGGACGTTGATGACGCCTATCGCCTCGTCCTGGTGGCGCGAGCGGTCCACGAGGTCGGAGAGCAGCGCCTGGAGCTGCTCCACCTGTTGCTCCAGCTTTCCCGCCTGGAGTTTAGCGTTGTGGAGTTCGTCCTGGAGCCACTGGAGGTTGCCGGCAGGCGCCTGTATCTCCTGTTCTTCCGGAGACATCTGCCGCTCTTCCTATTCTTCGATTCTGATGAAGCTGCCTATCTGGGCGACGACCTCCAGGGCGGCCACTTCCCTCAGGGAGTCCTGGACGGCCTTCTCTTGCGCCTCATGAGTCGTGATGACGATCTCCGCCGTCTGCGTCGCCGCGTCGGCTTCTTTCTGGAGAACGGTGGCGATGCTTATCGCGTTCTTGCCGAGGATGCTGGCGATCTGGGCCAGCACGCCCGGCCTGTCGGCCACGGTCATGCGCATGTAGTAGCGGGTGCGCAGCTCCTCCATCGGTCGCAGCGAAAGGGGTTCCCCCGCCGACCAGCGGATGGGCTCGAGGCCGCCGTGCGCCAGGGCATGGGCCGCGTTGAGGACGTCGGAGATGACAGCGCTGGAAGTCGGCTGCGGTCCCGCGCCGGGGCCCTCGAACATCACCCTCTTGATGAGATCGCCTTCGACCTGGATGGCGTTCAGGACGCCGTCGACCATCGCCAGCGGCTCGGTCTCAGCGAGGAGCACCGGGTGGACGCGCACCTGAATCGAGGCGCCTTCCCTCTTGGCGACGGCGAGCAGCTTGATGGCGTATCCCATCTCGCGGGCGTAGCGAAAGTCCTTGGCGCTGAGTTTGGTGATGCCCTCACGATAGACCTGGTCGGGCGTGACGGTCGTCCGGAAGGCGAGGCTGGACAGTATCGAGAGCTTGTAGGCGGCGTCGATGCCCTCGACGTCGTTCGTCGGATCCGCTTCGGCGTAGCCGAGCGACTGCGCGCGCTGCAGCGCCTCGCCGAAGTCGCGGCCCTCCTTGCTCATCGAGGTGAGGATGTAGTTGGTAGTGCCGTTGATGATGGCGGAGACCGCGGTGATCTCGTTCGCCAGCAGGTCCCGCTTTAGCGGCGCGATGATCGGGATGCCGCCGCCGACGCTGGCCTCGTAGAGGATGTCCACTCCCTTCTCTCGCGCCAGGGCCAGGAGCTCCGGGCCGTGCTTGGCCATGACCTCCTTGTTGGCCGTGGCGACGTACCGGCCCGTCTGCAGCGCCCACTTCATGTAGTCGTAGGCCGGTTTCTCGCCGCCCAGAAGCTCGATGACAATGTCGGCTTCCAGCCCGGCGAAGAAGTCCTCGCCGTCCGTGGTGACGATTGCGCGGTCGAGGGAGAGGGCGTCGGCCTTATCGAGGTCGCGTTCGAGTACGCGAGACAGGACGACCGGTGCGCCCAACTGCTTCGAGAAGACCTCTCCCTTATCGAGCAGCACGCGCGCGACGGCGCTACCGATCACGCCCAGGCCCATCAGGCCGACTTTTGTCTGTTTCCGGCTACTGCCCAGTTGTCGCCCCCGATCCTTCCTTCGCAGCGACTTCTAGCAGGTGGTTCCATATCTTCGCGTCCGTGATATACGGGCGCGCGATCTGTAGCTGGCCGCTGGTCGTCTCCTGCCAGTTGGCGTACGACTGCTCTTCGATAGTGCTTTGCTGGTCGGCGGTCACTTCCATAGAGGCCGACTTCTCAGCTACCTTGTAGACGAAGTAGCTGCCGGTCCTGTTGCTCGATACCGGCTGCGTCCACTGGCCGGCCTCCAGGGCGAAAACGGCGTCGCCGGCCGCGATCTCAAGCGCGGCGCGCGGCATCCAGCCCATCTCGCCGCCCTTGTCCTTCGTCGTCGAGTCGAGCGAAAGCTCCGCGGCAATAGCGGCAAAGTCCTCTCCCACCGCCAGCCGGTCGACCGCCTTTTGGGCCTCTTCCTGGCTGGAAACCCGAATGTCGAGTAATCTCACCTGCTCTGCGGTCGTCGGGATGGCGGAGCGAAGGTTTTGCCTGATCTTGTCCTCCAGCAGCTTCGACGCTACCACCTCGCGATACTGGTCCGGTGAGAGCCCGCTATCGTGAACGGCATTTCGATAGGCGTCGGCGTAGGTGGCCTGGTCGGCTGAGTCCGCCACGCCCAGTTCCTGGCGGATCCTGGCGTCTATCTCATCCTCGCTGACGCTGATATTCTCGTTGGCGGCGCCGATGCGGTTCACCTCTTCGCTCTCCAGGGCGGTGACAGTCTGGTAGATAGCCACCTGCGCATTCGTTTGCGCAAGCTGGCCGGCGCCTGCGTTGCGTATCTCGTAACGGAGACGTTTTTCGATGTGGCCCATGCTGAAGCTACGATCGCCCACCTTCAGCACCGTCTGATGCTTAGGCGCGATGCTGGTCTGATAGTAGCCGAACCCGCCGATGCCTAGCACGGCGATGGCAGTGAGAATGATGCCCGTCACGACGAACACCTGAGCGCGGCGCTCGGTCTCCCGGCGCACGGCCGTCTTTGACCGTGCGCGAGCGCCTGACTGGCGCCTGTCCCTGCGCGAGGTTCCCGGTCCACCAGCAGAGGGGACGCGGCCGAAAATGCCCATTGTAACTAGTGCTCACTTTCCCCCGAGAACGGGCGACGTAGGGACAAGGACTTCTCCCTCTCCGGCAGTTGAAGAGGGATCAACTGCGGGAAGGGGCTGGACCGGTATTCCGGAGATGCTCTGCGGTGTAGGGCAGCAACGCCAGATGCCGCGCCCGCTTGAGGGCGACGGTCAGTCGCCGCTGATGCCTGGCGCAGGTGCCGGTCTTACGGCGGGGCTCGATCTTTCCGCGGTCCGACAGGTAACGGCGTAGCCCGTCCACATCCTTGTAGTCGATCTGCTGTACCTTCTCAACGCAGAAGAAGCAC
>JALHUB010000115.1 GCA_022865685.1 Dehalococcoidia bacterium
CGGACAATCATCCGTTCGACACGATGAAGGAAGGATGCCGAACATGAATCGCAAAACAACAATCGCCGCCCTGTGCGCCGCCGCACTTGGCATCGCCGTCGCGCTGTCCGCCTGCGGAGGTTCCAAGAGCGCCTCCGACGGGGCCCTATCGCCGGCAATGGAACTTGAATCCGGGCAGAAGACGGCAGGCGGAGCGCCCCTCGCGGCCGCCGACGCCGCCGGCGCCTCGGCCGGGGAGAACGCGCCCGGCCTGGCGCCGTCCGATACCAACACCTTCGACCGCAAGATCATCCAGGACACCTCGCTGGACCTCCAGGTTGAAGACGTCTCCAAGGCCTACGACGACGTGGAGCGGATCGCGCTCACGGCCGGCGGCTTCGTCCTCGACTCCTCCGTCGCGGCCAACCAGGAGCAGCCGCAGGCAAACCTGACAATTCGCGTGCCCACTGTGCAGTACCAGAAGGTCGTCGACGACCTGCGCGGCCTGGCTGTGAAGGTGGAAAACGAGACCTCGCAGGCCCAGGATGTGACCCAGGAGTACACCGACCTCCAGGCGCGACTGCGCAGCGCTCAGGCCTTGGAGGCCACCTACCTCGGACTGCTGGACCGCGCCGAGACCATCGATGACATCCTGAAGATCCAGAGCTACCTGACGCCCGTGCGACTCGAGATCGAGCAGATACAGGGCCAGATGAACGTCGTGGACAATCTGTCGTCTCTGGCGACGATCAGCGTCAGCCTCAGCACAGAGCCGCCGGCGCCTCCCGCCTCCTCGGACTCGCACCCGGACCCGCTGGCGGCCGCCGGCAACGGCTGGGAGGCGTCGCTGCTGTTCCTGAGCGCCGTTGGTGCGGGGCTATTCGCCGCCGCGACATTCCTGTGGTGGCTGGCGCCGATACTCGTCGTCGCCGGCATCGGCTTCCTCGTCCGCTTCCGGATGGTCCGCAAGAGCAGCGACGCGAAGTAGAGGAGATCGCCGGAACGCAACAGACGGCCACCGTCGAGGACTCGCAGCCCCCATAGCCCGCTTTCCCGCAGGCTGCTATGCTGGGGCTGCTTGCTATCTTATGCGACGCACCGAATCCCTTTCCGCCCCTTGTCTGTCGTGGAACAGCTAGAGAGACCGCGCCTTCAAACGTGCTATCACACGAAGAGCTCATAGCTGTCGGCTTTGGCGCAAGCCTCGTCGCAGGGCTGGCGACAGGCCTCGGTTCCCTGCCCGCTGCTTTCCTGACTCGAGCCAGCGACAGGCTCATGGACGGGCTGCTCGGTTTCGCCGGCGGCGTCATGCTTTCCGTCACGACCTTCGGCCTCCTTCTGCCCGCCTTCGACAAGGGCGGCACCGGGGAGGCAGTCCTGGGTCTGGCGCTGGGCGCCGGCTTCCTGGCCGTCATCGACAGGTCCGTGCCCCATTTTCACTTCCTCGAGGGGCCGGAGGGGCCCCGCCTGAGCCTGCAACGGACATGGCTCATCGTACTGGCGCTGACAATCCACAACTTCCCCGAAGGGCTTGCCGTGGGCGTCACCTTCGGCAGAAACGACATCGATGCCGGCATCATCCTCGCCATCGGCATCGGCATCCAGAACATGCCGGAGGGGCTCGCCGTTTCCCTGCCGCTGGTGCGGGAGGGCTACAAGTCCGGGAAGGCCATTGGCTACGCTACCCTCACGGGGCTGGTGGAGCCGCTCGCCGCTCTCCTCGGCGTGTCGCTGGTCCTCGTCTTCGGCCGGCTGTTGCCCGTGGGACTCGCCTTCGCCGCCGGCGCGATGATCTACGTGCTGCTCGACGAGATAGTCCCAGAGAGCTACCGGCGCGGCCACGTCCACGCCGCGACGTTAGGCATCCTGGGCGGCTTCACATTGATGACGGCGCTGGAGCGGCTTTTCACCTGACAGCCTTCGGACGATCCGCCAACTGCCG
>JALHUB010000116.1 GCA_022865685.1 Dehalococcoidia bacterium
CGTGCTCCTGATTCGCGCCCGCGGCATGCCCGTCGTCGCCAACATCCACCATCCGCTGGCGCTCGACCGCCGCAACGCTGTCATGCAGGCGAAGACCCTTCGCGAGAAGGTTCGCTGGATCATTTTCTACCCGTTCTTCATGCAGAACGTCGTCATGAAGCGCGTCGACCGTATCATCACCGGCTCCGATCATTCCGCCCGCTCCATCCGCCAGGTGTTCGATGTTCCCGCCTCGCACGTCGAGGTCATCCACGACGGCGTCGACACGCAGACGTTCCGTCCGCTGGAGGACGTGGAGAAGGAGCCGGACCGCATCCTCTTCGTCGGCAACTCGGAGGACCGCAACAAGGGTGCGCGCTACCTCGTCGAGGCGCTGCACATCCTCCACCGCGAGATGGACTTCCATCTCACCTTCGTCGACCGGTCGCGCGAGGAGCTGAACCTGGTGCCGTCGCTGGTCAAGCGATGGGGCCTGCAGGGCCGCGTGAAGTTCACCGGCCGCGTCTCGACCGATGAGCTCGTGCGACTCTACAACTCGGCGCAGATACTTGTCTCGCCGTCAGTCTACGAGGGTTTCGGGCTGCCGGCCGCCGAGGCGCAGGCGTGCGGCACGGCGGTCGTCTCGACGACGGCGGGCGCGCTGCCCGAGGTCGTCGCACACGGAGAGACGGGCTGGCTCGTGCCGCCCGGCGACGCTCCGGCGCTTGCCGACGGAATTCGACGCTTGATGTCCGACTCTGAGCTGCGCGCGAGAATGGGGGCCGCGGGACGTAAGCGAATGGTGGAGCGCTTCACATGGCGTGAGACCGCTCGCAAGACGGTGGCGTTGTATGAGGAGGTGCTGACGCGGGCCAGGCCTACAGAGGGGCAGGCTATTCCTGCGCGGGCGGCTCCAGCGGCGTCGTGACGAGGGCGCGGCCGATCCAGAACGCCACGTAGAGGGCGCCCAGGAAACCCACGATTACCGGCATCGCCAGAGCCCAGTAGCTCTTGCGCAGCACACCGATGAGAAACACCAGGGCGGCGACGGCGCTGGCTCCGCAGATCGCCACTCCGTACATCTGAGACCGCTCCCGATAGCTATTCCATTCCACGCTGAGCCTCCGCTTCGTACAGGGGAATTGTTCTTCTTTCGATGCAGACGTATATATAGCAGTAATCGGTTTCCCTGTCAAACGAATGCAGGGCGACCTAGACGGGAAAGGAACGCGCCATGGCCGCTGTAATCGACGTTTGGATGCAGCACCCGACGCCACGGTTCATCCAGCACGATATGTTCGACTCGCTGCGTCGCTGGACGAGGGGCCAGCCGACCGAGGGAATGCAGGCGACAGACCAGCAGCTTCCGCTCGAACTGACCATCGCCGCCATGGACGCCGCCGGCGTGGAGCGCGGCCTGATCGCCGCCTGGTACGGCCCGGAAGGGCCCATGATCACGAACGACGAAGTCGCCGCGTTCGTCGCGCAGTACCCGGAGCGCCTCGTCGGCGTCGCCTCCGTCGACCTGCGACGCCCAGTCGCCGCAGTGCGGGAGCTGCGACGGGCTGTGCGCGAGCTCGGCATGCGGGCGCTGCGGATCGTGCCCTGGCTGTGGGGCCTGCCGCCGAACGACAGGCGCTACTACCCGCTGTACGCCGAGTGCGTCGAGCTGGACATTCCCTTCTGCACGCAGGTCGGGCACACCGGGCCGCTGCGCACCTCCGAGACCGGGCGCCCGATCCCCTACATCGACGACGTAGCGCTGGAGTTTCCCGACCTCGTCATCGTCGGCGGGCACATCGGCTATCCCTGGACGAACGAGATGATCGCGCTCGCCACCAAGTACCCCAACGTCTACATCGATACGTCGGCCTACACCGCGAAGCGCTTCCCGCCGGAGCTCGTCGCCTACATGCGCGGCCACGGACGTCGAAAGGTGATGTTCGCGACCAACTACCCGATGATCACGGCGGCGCGTGCGCTCGAAGGGCTGGATGGCCTGGAGCTCGACGAAGAGGCCACGGAGCTATACCTGTCCGGCAACGCCCGCCGCGTCTTCGGCCTATAGGCGCTGCTGGTGACCCGCCCGCTCCAGCGGGCCGAGCCTCGATACCCCGGCGTGGTCCGCGATCACTCAGCCGGGCACACCGGGCAGCCAAGCTGATTCGGAGTGGTCAGGCAGTTCCTCTGCCGCATGAAGCCCGTGTCGAGGCTGTTGACTTTCCCGTCCTTGCTGACGTCGAAGACACGCTCCGAGACTGCGTCGTCGGCGGGGATCTTGCCGGCAGCGCGGCTGTTCATCAGTCCAATATCGAG
>JALHUB010000117.1 GCA_022865685.1 Dehalococcoidia bacterium
AACGAGTAGCGGATGTTGCGCGCCGCGATCTCCCAGCCGTAGCGTCGGTAGAGGGCGATGTGCGGCGTGTAGAGCGCGGACAGGCGCTGCCCGCGTTCGTGCATGTCGAACAACGCGCGTTCGAGGAGGGCGCCCACGTAGCCGCGGCGACGGAGGTCCGGCAGGCAGGCCACGCCCGCGATGCCGGCCATCGAGAGATCCGCGCCGTTGATGCGCATGGTCAGCGGGATAACGCGCAGGCCGGCCGCCAAGCGTCCGTCGACGAAGGCGGCCAGCGGCAGCTCAAAGTCGTTTCTTTCCCTTGCCCTGATTGTCGCTTCGTGGAGCGCTTCCGGCCGGCGGTCCTGGTTGAAGGCGTAGAGGTTGGCGAAGGTGAACTCCTCCAACTCGTCGCTGCTGATTGGCCGTATCTCCAGCGCCATCCTATCGTTCCTTCCGCCTTCGACCTGCCTAGAAGAAGAGCGCCTTGTCGGTCTCGACGACCCAGTTGACAAGGTCCAGCATTGTCCCGATCTGCACGCCGGCGATGACCTCGTCGTCGCGCAGGCCGCGCTCCGTGCAGCAGACACGACATGCCCTGACAACCAGCCCCTCGGCGATTGCCGCCTTGAGGAGGTCTTCGCAATTGGGCATGCCGGCATCGCCAACGGGCATCTCGGGCGGCGCCTGCCCCTTCTTCGCCGCGAAGACGGCGTCTTCCAGGAGGAAGAGGTTCGCCTTATGGCCCTCGTGCAGCGCCACGAGCAGGAAACGCAGGGCGCTGTAGAAGCGCTCTTTGCCGTAGGGCGCGTCAGCGACGACGACGGTTATGGATGCCATGCGCTGCTCCCTTCGAAGATCGACGAGTGTCGCCCCATCATAGCATCAGTCGGCGCCAATCCGCTGCGTGGCGGCATAAGGCCGTGCGAAGGCTCAGAAAATAGCGTAGCCGAGACTTTCCAGTCTCGGCTAGGGCATTCCCAGCGGTTGCGGCTACAACCCTGGGACGTCGCCTGAGGCAGCGTCTGAGCTCGAAGCGCCGGACTCCGGCGATAGCGGCGTCACCGAAAGCAGCGGCGCCGGTTGAGGAGCAGCGACGGGCGCGTGCTGCGCGGCGGGTCGCGAAGTGGTGGGCATGGCGCCGGCCAATCTCTCCCGGCCGCAGTAGGCGCAGATAGCCCAATTCAGGTTTATGGGCTTGCCGCAGTTGGCGCATGCTTCCTGCAGCCGCGTGCGACAGTGGGGGCAGTAGGCGAAGTCGGGCCGGATGTGCTTCTGGCAGGCGTAGCAGACTTCCTGCTCGTTCACCTCGTGCAGCATCGCCTCTGTCTCGAGGTTGCGCACGTACGCCTCGCCCAGGGTCTCGTGGGGACGCAATATCAGGTAGAGGACAAGGCCCGGCAGGTTGAACACGAGCACGAGGAGAACGGCGACGGCCTGGGAAAGAGCGTCGCTGCCGCGGTCGCGCATGTCGCGATAGGTCCAGATGACAGCGCTGAGCCAGAGGATCGCCCAGTAGGACGCCGCGAGAGCGACGACGAGCATTATCACCTCTTCCCAATCGGAGAACGGTCCCCACAGAGCCAGCATAGCCGTCATCTCCCCCAACACGGGGGTACCATTGCCGCGATGGCAGAACCCCTACCATCGCGGCGATTATAGCACGCACTCGGAACTACTGTCATTGCCGGACAAGCTGCGTTGAGTCGGGCAAACGGCGGTGCTAGAATGAGCCTGCCACATAGAGGTCCACCCATCTTCTCCCGTTTGAGCAGACCTAAGTATGGACGTTCTCGAGGGACTCAATCCGCCTCAGCAAGAGGCCGTGCAGACCACCGAAGGGCCGCTGCTGATACTCGCCGGACCGGGCAGCGGCAAGACGCG
>JALHUB010000011.1 GCA_022865685.1 Dehalococcoidia bacterium
CGACCCGCACGCCGACGGCCACCAGAACGGTAGCCGCCACCAGCACGCCTAAGCCGACGAAGACGCCAACGGTCGAGCCATCGCCGACGGAAGAGCCGGCCACGGCAACGCCGGAGGAGGCTACGTCAACGCCGGCGCCCTCCGTCTCCCCAACAGCCACTCTGCCGCCGGGGCCGGCAACCCACACGCCGAAGCCTCCGACGGCCACGCCGGAGCCGGTCACGCCCACGTCCGAAGCCACAGAGGCGCCGGAGCCCACCCATACGCCGCACCCCTGACGCCTCGCGTCTCTCCTCGCCTGCCCGTAGCTTTACCGCGTGTTATACTCGTTTAGGCATGTATGTAATTGGCACCGCCGGACACGTCGACCACGGCAAATCAGTCCTCGTAAGGGCGCTCACGGGCATCGACCCCGACCGGCTGCAGGAAGAGAAGGACCGGGGCATGACCATCGACCTCGGCTTCGCCTGGCTGAAGCTGCCGGGCGACCAGGAGGTGAGCATCGTCGATGTTCCGGGCCATGAGCGCTTCATCAAGAACATGCTGGCCGGTGTCGGCGGCATCGACCTCGCGCTGCTGGTGATCGCTGCCGACGAGGGCGTCATGCCGCAGACCCGCGAGCACCTGGCGATCCTCGACCTTCTGCAACTCAAGAGCGGCGTCCTCGTGCTAACCAAGAAGGACCTCGTCGATGGCGACTGGCTCGAAGTCGTCGCTGAGGATGTGAAGGATACCGTCAGAGGCACCGCGCTCGAAGGCTCGCCGCTCGTCGCCTGCTCGGCCATCACCGGCGAGGGGCTCGACGAGCTGGTGTCCGTACTCGAACAGAAGCTGGCCGAGACGCCGCCGAAACGCGACATAGGCCGGCCGCGTCTGCCCATCGACCGCGCCTTCACGATTGCCGGCTTCGGCACGGTGGTCACCGGAACGCTCATCGACGGCAGCTTCAGCGTCGGGCAGGAGGTCGAAGTCGTGCCCGGGAAGCTGCGGGCGCGCATCCGCGGCCTCCAAACGCACCGCCAGAAAGTCGAGCGAGCGCTGCCGGGCACACGCACGGCCGCGAACCTGTCGGGCGTGGCCGCCGACGACCTGCTGCGCGGCCAGGTGGTCGCCCTGCCCGATTCGCTGCCGCCGACGGCGGCGCTCGACGTCCGGCTGCGCGCCATCAGCGCCCTGCGGCGGCCGATTCGCCACAACGCGCGCCTTTCCTTTCACAGCGGCGCCAGCGAGGTCTGGGGCAAGGTCCGCTTCCTCGACCGCGACGAGCTGGGGCCGGGAGAGGAAGGATGGGCGCAAATCCGCCTCGACGAGCCGGCCGCGGTCCTCAACGGCGACTTGTTCGTCGTCCGAGACGCCAACGACACGCTGGGCGGCGGCCAGGTCGTCGAGGCGCACGGGCGCCGGCACCGCCGCTACGACCGCCGTACCCTCGATGCGTTGTCGTCGCTTCAGGAGGGGACTCCTGAGGAGCGACTGCTCACTCTGCTCGAGCAGCGGCAGCCGCTGGGGCAAAGCGCCCTGGTTGGCCAGCTCGACCTGCCGGAGGAGGAGTCGCTTAAGCTGCTGGCCTGCCTCGTCGAGGCCGGCGACGTTGTCGCCCTGGGCGGCAGCCCGCTGGGCGACGGCGCGACGCTGTTCACGCGGGACGCCTTCGCCGCCCTGGGCGACAAGGCCGGTCGCGCGATCTCCCACTACTACGCGGAGCACCCGCTTCGACTTGTCATGCCCAAGGAAGAGCTTCGGAACCGGCTCAGGCTGCCGTCGCGCCTCTTCAGCGCCGCCCTCAAGCGCTGGCTGGAGGCGGGCAAGCTGACCGAGACAGCCGCGGGGGCCGGGCTGCCGGGCCACGAGGTGAAGCTCTCGGCGGCGCAGCAGGCAAGCGCGGACGCCTTCCTCCGCGACCTCGATGCCAATCCGTACGCGCCGAAGTCGGACAGCCGGCCGGACGAGGAGCTGCTTGCCTATCTTGTCGAAAGGGGGCGCGTGTTCGTCCTCGGCGACGGCGTCGCCTTCTCGGACGCGGCGTACCGGGAGATGGTGGAGCGGACCGTCGCCCATCTGCAGCAGAACGGCCGCGTGACGCTCGCCGAGGTACGCGACATGTTCGGCACGAGCAGAAAGTATGCGCAGGCGCTGCTGGAGCACCTCGACGCGCAGAAGGTCACGCAGCGCGTCGGCGAGGAGCGCGTGTTGCGCCAGGGCCGGTAGTGTTGCGGGAAGCGGGCGTGGCGCGTTGTACAGGTTGAGTCGACACTTGAATAGGATGAGCGAACTGAAGATTCCGACGACCCCGCGCGAAGCGATAGCGCTCGTGCGGGCCGCCTATTCCAACCGCGTCATGCGTTTCCTCACCGTTGGCGGCACCTGCGGTCTCATCCAACTGTCGATCCTGCACGCCCTCGTCGTCTCCGGCGTCGAAGAGCACCTGGCGTACGTTGCTGCATTCGTCGTCTCCATGGAGCTGAACTTCGCGCTCAATCAGACGTTCACCTGGCGCGACCGCTGGTCGCCGGCGCTGCGGTCGCCGAGGCTGCTGGCACGGCTCGCCGTCTTCCACATTTCCGCTACCACGAGCCTGGGCATTAGCCTGAGCGTATTCTCTCTCTTCAATCTATTCATCTGGTATATGCCGGCGGCCGCCATCGGCATCTGCGTGGCCGCTACCACCAACTTCTTGCTCAACGACCGGCTGGTGTTTCGTCTGTGGAGCTCAAGCGGCGCATCAGCTACAATAGCGGAACCATAGGCGGCGGCCAGTTGAGCCTCCTTTCAGACAGAGTCTCGTGATGCCAGCGACGCCCGCAAGCGAAGCCGATAGCGCCGTCTCTCTTCCCATCGACAGCAGACCCGCATTGAAGGCAGGCAGGCTGGTCCTTCTCGCCGCCCTCTCGATAGCGGCGGCGGCGGCGCTGTGGTACGGCTTCGCTCAGGGCACGAACCCACAGGCGACGATGCCCGACGGCTCGTCGCTGCTCTGGCTGGTAATCGCCCTCCTGCCTGCCTCCGCCACCGCTGCCCTCATCGCGCCGCTGGCCGGCGGCAGGCAGGCCCGGTGGGCAAAGCTCATCCGTCTGACCAACGCGATTCCTCTCGTCTGGCACCTGCTGGCGGCGGCCTGCGTCGCGTCCTTCGTGATCGCCCAGGTCGCGAATAGCCAGCCTGCCCCCGACAACTACTGGCCGTTGTTTGGAGTATGGGTGGTCATCGTCGGTTCGATAGTGGTCTGGGCCGCTACCGGAGTCAATCGGGCAAACCTCCGTTTCGCGAATGTCGAGCGATGGGTCAGATCGCATCGCTGGGAGCTGGCCGCCGTCGTTGCCTTAACGGTTGCGGCCGTCACGCTGCGGATCGTCAACCTCTCGTCTCTGCCGGGCCCCTACGAACAGGACGAGGCGGCGCTGGCGCATCAGTCGCTGTACGCGCTGGAGGGCGAGACGCCGAACATGTTCATGTCGGGCCTGCAGGGCCACGCGACGATGCAACACTACTCGCTCGCGGCCGTGTTCAAGGTCCTCGGGGTCACGATCTTCAGCTCGCGACTGCTCTCGGCGTTGACCGGAGCGCTCACGGTGCCGCTGCTGTACGTATTGTTGCGGCAGATGTTCGGCAAGACGGTAGCGTTTCTCGGGGCTGCTTACCTGGTCGCGTACCACTTCCATGTCCATTACAGTAGAGTCGGACTGGAAAACATCGGCGACCCGTTCATCCTCGTGGCCGTGCTCTACTTCGCCTGGCGGGCGAGCCGCAGCGGCAAGACCGTCGACTTCGTCCTCACCGGTCTCATCATGGGACTAGGTCTATACCTGTCTCCGGCGGCGCGCGTCGTGCCGGTCATCGTCGCCGCCCTGTTCGGTTACACCGTGCTGCGCCGGCCGCGCTTCCTTCGACAGGCGGCGCCCGGCATGGGCCTGCTGGCGCTTGCGTATGGGGCAGCCGCCCTGCCGGTGGCGGTCTTCTGGATAACCCACCAGAGCGAGTTCATGGACCGGATCAACATCGTCGGCATCTTTCAATCGCATTGGATAGACCAGCAGGAGGCGGCGACGGGCAAGAGCACCTTGCAGATCCTCTGGGACCAGTCGGTGCACTCCTTCGGCGCATTCGGACGCTTCGCCGACCGCTCACAGCACTACCTGGCGCCGATCCCCTACGTCGACCACCTGAGTCTCGTGCCCTTCCTGCTGGGCATCGGCTACGCCATATACAAGGTCCTGGAGGAGCGGTACTTCCTCCTCCTGGCGATCTTCGGAGCCGTCGTCGTTACCGGCGGCGTCCTGACGATAGAAGCGCCGACGAGCCAGAGACTGGTCGGGACAACAGTTGTTGTGGCGGCGTTCGTGGCTATAGGGTTAAAGGTGATTGCGGATGCGGCATCGCGCTGGCGGCCGAACGCCAGCTATGCCGTCGCCAGCGTGGGGATCTGCGCCCTCGTCGCATCAAGCGTCCACTTCTACTTCTGGGACTATCGCACCGGTGGCTACTACACTGACTACAACACGTACGTCGCAAAGCAGGTGGTCGACTATGCGAAGACGCTGCCCAAGGACACGCGACTGTTCTGGTACGGCGACCCGAAGATGTTCCTCAGTGGCAGCGGCCATCCCTCGATGACGTTCCCGCTACGTGACTACCCGCGTTTCGATGTCATGCAGGACGGGAAGGTGATCTCGCCCGGCAGTGTCGAAGGCGACGCACCGACGGCGTTCATGCTCATGACACACCGGCAGTCGGAACTGCAGCCGCTCATCGACTCTTGCCCCGGCGGCGAACTGAAGACGTTCGTCCTCCTTGCCGGGCGTCGCGGGATAAACGGCGTCCAGAGAACAAACGAGGTCAGCTTCTTCGCTTACAAGGTTCTGACGCCCAATCACTGCCTGCCGCTGACCGCCCAGCAATAGAGCCGCAGCCTCGCGGTGGTGTCTCCAGAATGAGCCCCGAATCCTGAAGTGGGTCGCGCCCTATCCCTCTTCGACGACGGCCGGCGCGCGCTTGGGGATGATGCGGCGCAATAGCCGCGGAATGTCGCCTTCCTCCCAGGTCACCAGTATCTGGCTTGCCACGAAGATCGAGCTGTAGGTGCCCGTTATCGTCCCGATCAGCATGACGACGAGGAAGGGCCGGATGGTGACGCCGCCGATCAACAGGAGCGCCGTCACAGACAGGACCACGGTGAACGAGGTGTTGATGGAGCGACCCAGCGTCTGGAGAATGCTGTTGTTGACGCACTCGTGGAGCGGCAGGTCCGGATAACGCTGACGGTTCTCGCGGATCCTGTCGAGCACAACAATGGTGTCGTGGACGCTGAAGCCGATGACGGTAAGGAGGCCGGTGATAAACATGGTGTTGACCTCCATGTTGAACACCTTGCCGAAGATCGAGTAGGCCCCCATTACCAGGACGACGTCGTGCATAGTGGCGATCGTCGCGGCGATACCGCAGCGCAGCGGGTTCGGGATGGAGCGGAATGCCCAGGTAATGTACAGGAGTATGCCTACCGCCGCGGCGGCCACGGCGAGAGTCGCCTTCCGGCCTATCTCGCGCGACACCGTCCCCGAAACGGCAGACGATTGCACGGTCCAGGGAATGGGCTGACCGGTGGAGTCGGTCGCCAGGCTACCGTCGTCTTTCAGCATCGGCCCGAACTGGGTGAACAGCGCCCGTGTTATCGACTGCTGCTCGCCGAGCGGCTGCGGCCCGCCCTGCGGCGTCTGCTCCGCCGATCCTTCCAGCACCGAAGTGCGGATGAGGAACCTGTTCTGGCCGGTCCCCTGCACTCTCGCCTCCGGGTGTCCCAGCGTCGACATCTCGGCGCGCAGGTCCGTCTCTTTCACGGTGTTCTGGAAGCTCACCTCGAACATGCTGCCGCTGCTGAACTCGATGCCGGGCTTTAGCCCCGGAGGGATGACTAACGAGATCACGCCGGGCAGCAGCACCAGCAGCGACAGGAGATAGTACCAGTTGCGTTTTTGGACGAAGTCAAGCATTAGCCGCCACCCCCGGTGGGAAGGCTCGCCGGCTCACGCGATCCGCCGTCGTCCTTCGAACCCGCATGCGATACCCACAGCGCCGGCTTCCGCGCCGCAGGGATGCTGACGACGATACGCAGGAACGTCCGCGTGACGAGGATTGCCGAGAACATGCTGATAAAGACACCGATCGCCAGGGTGAGGGCGAATCCCTTCACCAGGCTGGCGCCGAACTGGTCGCCGAACCAGTAGAGGATGGCGCAGGTAATCAGCGTCGAGACGTTGCTGTCGCGGATGGACGACCAGGCGCGGTGGAAGCCCTCCTCCATCGCCACGACGAGGCTACGTCCTATACGAAGCTCTTCCTTCATGCGTTCGAATATGAGGACGTTGGCGTCCACCGCCATGCCGACCGACAGGACGAACGCGGCAATGCCGGAGAGCGTGAGCGTGACCGGCAACAGCTTGAAGACCGCCAGCACGATGGTCGCGTAGACCGACAGCGCGACGCTGGCAATGAGGCCGGGCAGGCGGTAGTACAGCACCATGAAGAGCATGATTACCAGCATCGCCGTCTCGCCGGCGATAACGCTCGCCTGCACCGAGTCCTGGCCGAGGGTTGCGTCGACGTTCTCGCTCTGCACGACCTTCAGCGGCACAGGGAAGGCGCCGGCGTTCAGCAGCTTGACGAGGTTGTTCGCCTCGTCCACCCTCATGCCCGTGATCTGGCCCCTGTCGCTGATGACGGACTGGACAATCGGCGCGTCGACGTGCCCATCGGCGGTGGTAATGGGCTCGCCGTCAAGGAAGAATGCCAGAGGTTGCTTGAGCAGACGCCCCGTGATCTGCTCGAAGAGGTGGGCGCCCTCGTCGTTGAACTCGAAGGCGATCAAGGGAAGGCCGGTATTCGGATCGGCTGCGAGGCGGGCGTTCTTGAGATATTGCCCGGTCAGCGGCACGCTCTGCCCGTCCCTGGTGGTGGCCACAGCCTGTATCCAGACTGCGTCGTCGAGACTGGTTACCGAAGATTGCGGCACGAACGCCTCTTGGCCGTTCACCATGACCGCTACGTTCCCGTTGGCGTCGGTCTTGAGCTCGCGGAACTCGAGCAGCGCGGTCCTCCCGATCTTCTGCATCGCTTCCTCGGCGGTAATGCCGGGGAGCTGGACGGCGAGGCGGTTGCCCTGGCGCTGGATCTCAGACTCAGCGACGCCGAACTCGTTAATGCGACGCTCTATGATCTGGGAAGCGTTGTTGAGGGCGTCGTCGAGATTGACGTCCGGCGAGTTGCTGAGGTCCGGCTCGAGAACGAGACGGGTGCCGCCCTTCAGGTCAAGGCCGAGGGTCATGGCGCGCCTTTCCAGGGTAGCGCCTTTGACTTCGGTACCGTCGAACTTAATGAAGGGTATCTTGATGCCCTGCCCTTCAGGCCAAGGGATGGCGCCGGGCAGGTAGTGCCACGGCTCCGAGGGCCACATCGTGACGAGGGAAAAAGCCGCGACGAGGACGATGAACGCTAGCAGTATTCTGTCAAACGTACGATGCAATGCTCTTAGCTAGCTCCCGTCTTCAACAGCCGGCGCATCGCGCCCCAAATTGCCCGCTCCCTGGGCGGCGATGCTCGCTGTCCCTCGCGCAGCAACTGACAATAACAAGTTTACAGATACCACTATAGTCGCGCAAAATCTTACGCGCCACCTTGATCTTTCCGTTCCCTACGTCCATTCAAACGCCGTTGTGCCGTCCGAGTTTCAACTTGGCGCCGCTTTCGAGGAAACCGGCGCCGCCGCGAAGAGACGCCTGGCCAGGGCGAGCGCCTCCTCTCGCGTCGAGACCTCTCCCAGCGCATGCGCCTCCTCTATCGCCGCCAGCAGGCGCCCGACGAGCGGACCCGGCCTGATGCTCAGATCGGCCATGACGTCGTCGCCGGTGACGAGCCGCGCCCGCGTGACGGGCTGCTCTTCCAGGTAGTGGCGAGCAAGGATGTAGTTCATGAACGAGACGTTTCCGCGCCAGCTGGCGAATCGAAGGCGAGGGCCGCGGGCAGCGAGGTTATCGGCGAGCATGAGGAAGAGGATGTCCAGCGCGGCATCGCCGGTGTCGCGGAAGAAGCGGTAGAGGGCGCGTGGCGTGGGCGGGCCGCTGCTGCTCATCTGCCCCGGTCGCAGGTGCTGTTCGACGATCGTCGTGACGAGGCGCGTCTCGGCGGCGCTGAACCGGAGCCGTCGCATGACCGCGGACGCCTTGTCGGCGCCCAGCGCCATGTGGCCGATGAAACGCACCCGCCCCGTTGAGTCCGGCGCCTTCGTCTCCGGTTTGCCGATGTCGTGCAGAAGGCCAGCGAGCTTCAGGAGCGCGCTCCGCGGCCGCCCTTCGACCGTCTCCTCTCGAAGATGGGTCCGCGCCGCCGGCAGCCAGGCGAGCTGCTGCCAGAGCTCGCGCCAGAACGCCGCCTCGCGCTCTCCGGCCGGTTCGCTCTCCACCAGCATGAAATCGAGAGCGGCGACGGTCTCGATGAGGTGGTCGAAGACATCCCAGTAGTGCTCCTTCGGCTGCGATACGCCGCGACAAGCGGTCACCTCCGGCAATAGCGGCTCCAGCAGGCCGAGGCCGTCGAGCGATCGCAGAGAAGGCGCCGCCCGTTCCGTCGCCAGGATGCGGGCCAGCTCGTCGCGCTTCCGCTCCGGAGCGACGCTGTCTATGCAGGCGGCGTCACGCTGGATGAGCGCGGCCGTATCAGCGTCGAGGAAGAAGTCCAACTCGGCGCATAGCCGCGCGGCGCGAAGGAGGCGCAGGCCGTCGCTGCGAAAGACGCCGTCGGCGACGACGCGCACGATCCGCCCCTTGACGTCCTGCGTGCCCGCGAAGGGGTCGACAAGCGGCTGGGGAGTGCGACGCGCGACCACCGCCAGTGGCAGCGCCATGGCGTCGATGGTGAAATCGCGCTCCGCGAGGTCGCTTTCGATGTCGCCACGTAGTCGCGTGACGTCGACGTAGGCGACGGGTGCGCCGGCAGGGAGGACGATGCGCGTGATGCCGCGCTCCTCGTCCAGCGCGAAGCAATGGCCGCCAACGGCGTCGGCTGCGAGGCGCGCCAGCGCCGGGGCGTCGCCGGAGAGGGCAACGTCGATGTCGCGGACAGTGCGGTCGAGGAGGAGGTCGCGGAGGAAGCCGCCCGTCAGATAGCCGTCAGCGCCCTCTGCGAGCCAGACCGCGTACAGCTTCGACAGCAAGCGACGGACGGATGGGGGCAGCATTACGCGTGGCATGCGGGCTCTCCGCTGGAGAGGCGCTAGAGCTCCTCCTCCGCGACGGTGGTTTCTTCCCGCGACTCGAGGGGAATGAGCTGGTCTGCGCTTTCCAGGTAATCGATATAGAGGACGCCATTCAGGTGGTCCATCTCGTGCTCGAGCGCCTGGGCAAGCAGGTCGTCCTTCGCCCTGACGCGAAACGGCCGGCCCTCGCGGTTGAGCGCCTTGACCGTGACGGACTCGGAGCGGGCGATCTCCGCGACGTAGCCGGGAACGGAGAGGCAGCCCTCTTCGATACGTCGCTCGCCGGTGCGCTTCACGATCTGTGGATTGATGAGGACGATGACTTCCTCCTCCGCCATGTGGATGACGGCAACGCGCAGCGATTGCCCGACCTGCGGCGCGGCGAGGCCGACGCCGTGGGCAGCGTGCATGGTGTCGAGCATATCGTCGATGAGGCGCTGTACGGAGGCGTCGATCTTCTTTATCGCGTGCGTCTTGCGGCGCAGGACGGGGTCGCCGGCGAAGCGGAGTCGCAGGACAGCCAACGGACGCTCCTCTGCCAAGTTCTCTTACCTATTGTAGCGAACCGTCGGCGGCGATGCGAGGCGGCACGCCGGGGGGGGTTGCGTTCGCCTCCCGGCGAACGCAGACGGGCTGCGGCTGCGACGCATGAGGACGCAATGAGAACGAGGACAAGTGGAACGGGCGAAGGCGTGGGACCCGACTACTGAGACCGGGTAGTGCTCTTCTCTTTGATGCGCGCCGCCTTGCCCGCGAGGCCGCGCAGATAGTACAGCCGAGCGCGCCGTACCTTGCCGCGACGCGTCACCTCGATCTTCTCCAGGCGCGGCGAGTGAAGCATGAACGTCCGCTCGACGCCGACGCCGTGAGACACGCGCCGCACCGTCACGTTCGCGCTCGGGCCGCCGCGTCGAGAGCGGATGACCACGCCCTGGAACACCTGCGTCATCTGGCGGTCGCCCTCGACGACCTTGGCGCTCACCTTCACGGTGTCGCCGATGCCGTAGTCGGAGACTTCGGGGTTCTTCTTCGTGCCCACCAGTGAGTCTGCGTCGACCACAATCACACTCCGTGCCTCATAGAGTAGCAGAAGTCAGTCCTTTTCCGCCAGTGCTTCCGCGACGAGGCGTCGCTCCGCTTCGGTCAGGGCCGCGCGCTCCAGCAGATCGGGGCGACGCCGCGCCGTGCGGAGTATGCTCTGCTGCCGTCGCCAGGCCGCGATCTGGGCATGATGCCCCGACAGCAGTACATCCGGCACCTGCCAGCCGCGGAACTCCGCCGGCCGCGTGTACTGCGGGTACTCCAGCAGCCCCTGCGCGTGCGACTCCTCGGTCAGCGACTCCTCCGACCCCAGCGCGCCGGGCAGCCGACGCACGACGACGTCGATCAGCACCATCGCCGGCAGCTCGCCGCCCGAGAGCACGTAGTCGCCGATGCTGATCTCGTCGTCGACCAGGTGCTCGCGCACGCGCTCGTCGACGCCCTCGTAGTGGCCGCAGACGAGGATGAGCCGCTCCCGCCGCGACAGCTCGTCGCCTATTGACTGCGTCAGGAGGCGGCCCTGCGGCGTCAGAAGGATGACGTGCCCTTTCGCGGGCTCGAGCCCGGCCACCGCATCGACGGCGGCGAAGAGCGGCTCCGGCTTCATAACCATGCCCGGTCCGCCGCCGAACGGGTAATCGTCCACGACGTGGTGCTTGTCCTCGGCGTAGTCGCGGATGTTGTGGAGGACAACCTCGACGAGGCCGCCTTCGATGGCGCGCCCCAGGATGCTGGCCTGCAGCGGGCCGCTGAACATCTCGGGAAAAAGCGTCAGGACGTCGATTCGCATGGCTCTACGCGTGGTCGCCGTAGCGGCCGCGAGCGGTCCGGACGGCATGTTCTAGCACGGGCACGAGACAAGCCAGGCTCTCGCGGACGGCGCGCTCGCTACCGGGCAGATTAATAATGATCGTCTTGGCGCGCAGCCCGGCCGTCGCGCGGCTGAGCATCGCGTTCGGCGTGTGGCGCATGCCTTCCAGGCGCATCGCCTCCGTGAGACCCGGCGTCAGGCGGTCGACGACGGCGAGCGTAGCCTCCGGGGTGACGTCGCGCGGGTCGAAGCCCGTGCCGCCGGTTGTGAAGATGATGTCCAGCTTGTCTTCGTCGGTCCAGCGACGCAGCACCGCGGCGATCTCTTCCGCTTCGTCGGGCACGATCTCGTGGCGCTCCACGGCGACATCGAGTGACGCCAGTACCTCGCGGATGGCCGCGCCGCTGGTGTCCTGGCGCTCGCCGGCTGAGCCCTTGTCGCTGACGGTGAGAATGCCCAGGCGAATGGTGATCGGCTTCATCTTCAGAACCCCGCCATCATAGCACGCGCCCGAAACGCGGGGAAAGGCGGGCGAAGTTTCGGTTAATTTGCGGCTGAAAACCCTTGACACCAATCTGCCAGGTGGTAAAATATGGGGCTGTGTGGGAAGGGGTGGCACGCTTGCCCTTATGCCCACCAGTCAAGGCGGGGAGCATGGCATTTCGAGGGGAATTCGAATACAGCTTAGATAACCGGGGAAGGATCCCTATCCCCGCCCGCTATCGCGCCTCCTTTGGTAGTCGTGCAACCCTCGTCCAAAGCCAGGATGGCTGCGTCGAAGTATACACCGTTGAGGCCTACGAAAAAGAGGCGGAGTTCCTCATCACCCAGCGGCCTGTGCGCCGAAAGGCACGACGCCGGCGCAGGCGCTTCTTCGGCCACTCCTTCGACGTTGATCTCGACGGCCAGGGCCGAATCCTGCTGTCGCCAAAACTGCGAGAGCACGGCGACCTCCAGGGACCCGTCATCATTGTCGGTCGCGGCGAGTGCCTGGAGATCTGGAATCCTCAGCGCTGGGATGCCGAGGAGAGCGAGATGGACGAGGAATACGAGAGCGACGCTGAATCGACGGAAGAAGGTCCATGACTGTAGTCATGATGACGGCGATACACATTCCGGTGATGGTGCGCGAGGTCATTGAGGCGCTGGCCGTTCGGCCGGGCGGTCGCTACGTCGACTGCACCGTCGGCGAGGGCGGCCACGCCGAGGCGATCCTGGAGACGGCCTCGCCAGGCGGACAACTGCTGGGCATTGATCGTGACCCCTATGCCCTGGCCGTCGCCGAGGAACGGCTGAGCCCTTACGGCGACAACGTCGTCCTCGTCGAGGGCAACTACCAGGACATCGTCGGGATCTGCCGCAGCCACGGTTTCGGCCTAATCGATGGGATTCTTCTGGACCTGGGCGTCTCCTCGTTCCAGCTCGAACAGGCGAGACGCGGGTTCAGTTTCAGTCGTCAGGGGCCCCTGGACATGCGCTTTAGCCCCACAGATATGCTCACCGCGGCCGATATTGTCAATGGGTACCGGGAGGAAGACCTGGCGGACCTACTCTGGCGCTTCGGGGATGAACGCCGGAGCCGCCGTATCGCGCGCTGCATCGTTGAACAGCGCCCCATCCTCACCACCACCCAGTTGGCCCGAGCCGTCGAGCAGGCCGTGGGCAAGAGGGGTCAAAGCGTTACTCACCCCGCCACCAGGACGTTCTTAGCCCTTCGAATCGCGGTAAACTCAGAGCTAGCCCACCTAGCTGCCGCACTTGAAGAAGCCCACGGTCTGCTCGACGGCTCGGGCGCCAGAATGGCGGTCCTCTCTTACCACTCCCTCGAAGACCGCATCGTCAAGGAGTTCTTCCGCCGGGAGGCCAGCGACTGCATCTGCCCGCCCGGCACTCCCGTTTGCACCTGCAATCATCGGGCAACGCTGCGTCTTTTGAACAGGAAGCCGCTGCGGCCCTCGGACCTGGAGGTGCTGATCAACCCGCGCTCTCGTAGCGCACGCCTGCGAGCGGCCGAAAGGCTCTAGGTAGGATACTCCCACGGAGGACGCCTGACAAGGATGTCCGCACTCGACCGGCTGATAGCGAGGCCGCTGCCCAGGCCCTTCCCCCGCGTCACGGGCGTGCGCCCCGTGCTCGTGGGCGCGTTCCTGGTCGTCGCCTGCCTGGGGCTGTTGCAGGTCGCGCAGACCAGCAGCGCCACGACGACGGGCTACAACCTGCAGCGACTGCAAGATGAGCGTTTCGCGACGCAGGCGGGGGTGCACCAGTTGGAGGCGGAAGTGGCCGTGCTCACGTCGATCGATCGCATCGACAGGGAGGCGCGCGGCCGCCTGGGCATGGTGCCCGCCGGCACCGCGCTGACGCTGGAGGTGCACAAGCAGCCCCCGGAGCAACAGTTTGTGCCCCTGCGTTTCCTTTCCGAGACCAAGGCGCCGCAGGTCAAGACGAGTTCCTGGTGGCAGAGGCTGCTTAACCTGTTGCCTTTCTTCTAGATTGAACGAAAGAACCCTCTGCCTCAGCTCGGCGGGCCGGAGGGCAAGAATCGCTAGCCGGCAAGGAACCTGACCATGCCTCAACGAATGGCGCGGGTCTCCTGGCGGCTCCTCCTGTTGGGGGTCCTGTTCTGCGCAGCCGGTCTCGTCCTGACGGCGCGCCTCGCCCAACTGCAGATCGTCAGCCACGGGCACTACGCGGTGCAGGCGGAGGACGAGCACATGGGCATGGAAAAGGTCTTCCCTCCACGTGGCGCCATCCTCGATAGAAACGGCTACCCTCTTGCCCTTACGCTCGACACGTATGATATCTACATAAACCGTAAAGTATGGCAAGATGAGAAGCTGGCGGCCGATGGCGCGGAGGCGCTTTCCTCCGTCCTCGGCAGGCGGCCGGACGAGATCCTGGCGGCGCTGGGCCCGGACACGGACGGCGACGCCCTCGTCGCGGGCAGCATCGGCTACGACGCGGGGAGGAAGATCATCGAGATGGGCGTGCCGGGCGTCAAGGCAACGGCAACTATCGTTCGCTTCCACCCGGAGGGCGACCTGGCGTCGGCCCTGCAGGGCTTCGTGGGTCGCGATCAGACAGGGCTCTCCGGCCTGGAGGCTGACCTTCAGGATCAGCTCGGCGGCTCCGCCGGCACCCTCTACTTCGAGCGCGACAGTATGGGCAATCCGATTCCCTTCGGCTATCGGCAGCTCACGCAGTCGGAGCCTGCGTCCGACGTCAGGCTAACCATCGACCGCTACATCCAGGAGGCTACGGAGCAAGCGCTGGACGCCGCCATCGAGAAGAACGCCGCCAACGGCGGCAGCATTATCGTCATGGAGCCGAAGACCGGCGCCATCCTGGCGATGGCTAGCCGGCCCAGCTTCAAGCTAAGCCAGCTCGACCTCGCGGATGAGACGAAGATGGAGCTCTACCGCAACCGCGCCGTCACCGACCTCTACGAGCCGGGGTCGGTCATGAAGGTGGTGACCATGTCAACGGCGGTGGACCTCAGCCTCGTGACGCCGAATACGACCTACGAGGACACGGGCATGGCGTACGTCGGCGGCTACGCAATCGAGAACTGGGACTTCTCGGCGAACGGCACGACGACTATGACGCAACTGTTGCAGAAGAGCCTCAACACTGGCGCCGTGTGGGTGGGCCAGCAGATCGGGCCGGAGCGCTTCTATGATTACGCCAAGCGCTTCGGCTTCGGTGAGCCGACAGGCGTCGGTCTCGGCGGCGAGGCGGCCGGTACCGTGCGCACGAGCGAGGACCCGGAGTGGTATCCCTCCGACCTGGCGACGAACTCCTTCGGCCAGGGGATAAGCGTTACCCCGCTGCAAATGATCACGGCCGTCGCGGCCATCGCCAACGGCGGCGAGCTGATGCGACCGTACATAGTCGCGGACGTCGTCGGGCCGGACGGCAGCGACGAGACGCAGCCGCAGGTCGTGCGACGCGTCATCTCGGAATCGACGGCGCGCACGCTCACGGCCATGATGAACGACGTTGTGGAGGGCACGCCCTCGCACGGAGCGCGGGTGCAGGGTTATCATGTAGCTGGGAAGACCGGAACCAGCTTCATATCGGTGCCGGGCGGTTACGCGCCGGACAGGGTAATCACCTCCTTCGTCGGCTTCGCGCCGGTGAGCGATCCACGGATGATCGTTCTGGTGAAGATCGACGAGCCTCAGGGAGAGCGGCTTGGGGGCACTGTAGCGGCCCCCGTCTTCGCTGAACTGGCCCCGAAGATCCTCAGCTATCTGGGCGTCCCGCCTGATGCGCCGGCCCTGGTGCAACAGGGCGGCTGATAGGCGCGTCTGCGATGATACGAGCAAGCGAGCTCAGGGAAAGCCTCGGGCCTATACTCCTGCGGACGATCGGCGAACAGCCGGCCGGTTACCGGCGTGTCGTCGTCGACTCGCGGGAGGTGCGCCCCGGTGATCTCTTCGTCGCGCTGCCGGGCGAGCAGAAGGACGGGCACGAGTTCGTGGCGGACGCCCTGGCGCACGGGGCTGCCGGCCTGCTGGTGCGGTGGCCTCCCAAGTCACTGCCGGACGGCGCCGCGGTATACGTCGTCGAGCACACGCTGCCGGCGTTGCAGGCCATCGCGGCGGGGCATCGCGCGGCGCTGTCGGTGGAGGTGACCGCCGTGACGGGCAGCGTCGGCAAGACGACAACGAAGGAGATAGCCGCCTTCGTCCTCAGCCGGCGCTATCGCGTCCTCAAGAACGACGCCAACTATAACAACGAGATCGGGCTGCCGTTGACGTTGCTGAAGCTGACGCCGAGGCATGAGCGGGCGGTGCTGGAGATGGGCATGTATGCACCCGGGGAGATCGGCCTTCTCTGCGAGCTGGCCCGGCCGCGCGTCGGCGTGGTGACCAACGTCGGCCCTGTGCACCTGGAGCGCCTCGGCAGCATCGAGTCGATTGCGGCGGCGAAGTCGGAACTCATCGATGCGCTGCCCGCGGACGGCTTCGCGCTGCTAAACGGCGACGACTTGCGCGTGAGGGCGATGGTACGGAAGACGAAGGCGCGCGCCGTCCTCTTCGGCACGTCCAGCGACTGCGACGTGCGTGGCAGCGACCTCGAAAGCAAAGGCCTGGAGGGCATTTCCTTCATGTTGGAATACGGCGGCGAGAGCTTGCGCGTAAGGACGCGCCTGCCCGGACGGCATCTGCTGCCAAATGCACTGGCCGCAGCGGCCGTGGCGTTGGTGGAAGGGATGACGTTGGATGAAGTGGCGCAGGCTCTCGCCGTCGCCCGTATCCCGTTGCGCCTGCACGTCTACCGCGGCCGCAACGACTCGACGATCCTCGACGACACCTACAACGCCAGCCCGGCGTCGATGCTGGCCGCCCTGGAGCTACTGGCCGACCTGCCGGGTCGCCGGATAGCCGTGCTGGGCGACATGCGCGAGCTGGGCAGCGAGGAGCGGGAGGGACACCGCATCGTCGGGCGCGAGGCGGCGCGAGTGGCGCAGGTCATCTATGCCGTCGGCGAGCTGGGGTACCTCATCGGCGAGGAGGCGAAGCGGGCCGGACACCCGGCCGTCAGCCTCTGGCCGTCGAAGGAGGAGGCCGCAAGGCAGCTTGTCAGCGAGCTGCAAGTGGGCGACGTGGTCCTTCTGAAGGCGTCGCGGGCGATGGCGCTGGAGACGATGTTGCCGGAGCTGAAGGGCTGACATGGTATACGCGCTGTTTGTCGGGACGGCCGCCTTTCTGGTGTCGCTTATCGCGGGCAGGTGGGTCGTCGCCTGCCTGGCGGCACGCGGCCTGGGCAAGCAGATATCGGCCGATGCGCCGGCGTCGCACGCGGTGAAGGCCGGCACGCCGACGATGGGCGGCCTGCTCATATTCGGCACCGTATTCCTGGTCACAGCGCCGACGAACCTTTTCGAGAAGCGCTCTATATTTCTGCCGCTGGGGATAATCGTTGCCACCGGCATCCTTGGCCTTGTCGACGATTTCCTGACGATAGAGGGTCGCGCGAAAGGGCGCGCCGGCCTGAACAAGCGCCTGAAGACGGGGCTGTTGCTGAGTTTGGGGCTGGCCTCGGCGCTCATCCTCTACTACGGGCTGGAGGCGCGCAGCATCAACGTGCCCTGGCTGGGAAAGCACGAGATCGGGCTGCTGTACATACCGGTTGCCGTCGGCATCTTCATCGCGACGACGAGCGCCGTCGCCGTCACCGACGGTCTCGACGCGCTCGCGGGCGGCACGACGGCCCTTGCCTTCGCAGTCTACGGCGTCATCGCCTTTCTTCAGGACCAGACGTTCCTGGCGACGTTCAGCCTGACCGTCGTCGGCGCGACGCTGGGCTTCCTCTGGTACAACGCCCATCCGGCGCGCGTCTTCATGGGCGACACCGGCGCGCTGGCGCTGGGCTCGACGCTGGCGGTCGTGGCGCTGATGACGGGCTGGTGGCTGATCCTGCCGGTCGTGGGCGTCGTCTTCTTCATGGAGGGTCTCTCAACCGTTGCGCAGATCGCCTATTTTCGGCTGAGCGGCGGCAAGCGCATCTTCAAGATGACGCCGCTGCACCATCATTTCGAGCTGCTGGGGTGGTCGGAGCCGCAAATTGTCACAAGATTTTGGATAATTGGCATGGCCGGAGGGCTTCTGGGTATAGCGCTAGCCTTGACAGATTAGATAAAATGCTATGACGCATAAACAGGACTTTCGGGGCAAGAGAGTGACGGTGGTGGGGCTTGGCATTGAGGGCGTCGACTTGGCGCGCTACTTGGTGGGCAAGGGTGCGCTGGTGACAGTCAGCGACTCGCGTCCCGCAGAGAGACTGACTCCCCGTCTGCGAGACCTGGACGGGTTGCCGGTCATCCTCTCGCTCGGACGAAACGACCCCGCGGACACGATAACGGCCGACCACGTCTTCGTATCCCAGGGCGTGCCGCTCGATATCCCCGCGCTGACGGCCGCCCGCGATCGCGGCGTGCCGCTCGACTCGATGATGCGCCTCTTCCTGGACCTCTGCCCGGGCCCGGTCGTCGGCATCACCGGCAGCAGCGGCAAGACCACGGTCACCAGCCTGGTGGGCGCGATATTCGCGGCCGCCGGCAAGGATCACGTAGTCGGCGGGAACATCGGCGTCGAGCTGCTGTCGCTGCTCGACGACATCGGGCCGGAGACGTGGGTAGTGCTGGAGATAAGCCATACGCAGTTGGAGCTGACGGCGAAGAGCCCGCACGTCGCCTGCGTCCTAAACGTGACGCCGAACCACCTCGACCGCTACTCGTGGGAGAGCTACGTCGACCTCAAGCGCAACATCTTGCGCCATCAGACCGCCGGCGACGTCGCCGTGCTCGGCTACGACAACGCGGTGTCGCGCTCGCTCGCGTCGGACACCCGCGGCAAGGTGGTCTTCTTCAGCGACGGCGCCGACACGCCGGCGCCCGCGGCGCTCCTCCGCGGCGACATGATCATCTGGCGCGATCGCGTGAAGGACACGCCGGTCCTCTCGGTCGACGACATACCGCTGAGGGGTCGACACAACGTCGCGAACGTGCTGGCGGCGACGGCCGTGGCCTCGGCCTGCGGGATTCCGGCCGATGCGATTGCGACGGCGGTGCGCGGCTTCAAAGCGGTGCCGCATCGCCTGGAGTTCGTCGCGGCGGTCGACGGCGTCGCCTATTACAACGATAGCATCGCTACGACGCCGGAACGCACGCTCGCCGGAGTGCGCTCGTTCCAGGGACCCATCGTCTTGCTTCTGGGAGGACGTGAGAAGCATCTCCCGCTGGACGAGATGTTTCGCGAGGTGTGCGGGCGATGTCGAGCGCTGGTGTTCTTCGGCGAGGCAAGGGAGACGCTGGTTGCGGCGGCGCGGGCCGCCAGCGACGCGGTCGACCAGAACAAGCGACCGGACCGGCACGTCGTCGATACGCTCGACGACGCCGTGCCGGCAGCCCGCGCCGCCGCGCGACCCGGCGATGTGGTACTGCTCTCCCCAGCCTGCACAAGCTTCGATGCCTATGACAACTTCGAGGAGCGCGGAGAGCATTTCCGTCGCCTCGTTACCGCGATGACGTCGACTGAAGGAAGGAGCCGGCCATAGCAACGTCCGAGACCACGCGAGTCAGGCCGGGACCGCCCGACGCTGTGATCCTAACGCTGGTCACCATGCTGGTGATCATCGGTCTGATCGCCGTCTACAGTGCCAGCTTTGCCCTCGGCCAGCTCGAATACGGCAGCCCCTACTACTTCGTCGCCCGACAGACCATGTGGGCGGTCGTCGGAACGGGTCTGCTTGTATTCCTCATGCGGACCGACTACCATTGGCTGCGCTCCGTCAGCCCTCTGCTCATGCTAGCCGCGCTGGCCGGCCTGGCCGCCGTCCTGGCGCCGGACCTGGGCGTCAACCGGAACGGCGCCACCCGCTGGATATCGCTGGGCCCGCTCCCTCCGTTCCAGCCGAGCGAGTTCGCCAAGCTGGCGCTTGTCATCTACGTCTCCGCCTGGCTCTCCAGCAAGAGCCGCAACCTGCGCAGCTTCGCCGCCGGCCTGGCGCCGTTCGTCACCATGGTCGGTCTCGTCGCAGGGCTCATCATGCTCGAGCCCGACATGGGGACGACCATCGTCATCGTTCTCACGACCATCACGCTGTTTTTCGTAGCCGGCGGCGCCCTGAGCCATCTGCTGGCGCTCATGTCCATCGGCGGCGTTACGGCGGTCTTCCTCGTCGTGACCGGCGGCTACCGGATGGACCGCATCTTCGCCTTCGTCTCGCCTGAAGCCGATCCGGCGGGAAGAGGGTTCCACATCCTGCAACTGCTTATCGCCCTCGGCAGCGGCGGCGTGACCGGGCTGGGTGTCGGCGCCAGCAGGCAGAAGTTCTTCTACGTCCCCGGCGCCCACACCGACGGCGTCTTCGCGATCATCGGCGAGGAGATGGGGTTCATCGGCGCCATGGCCGTGATCCTGCTCTTCGCGCTGCTCGTTTACCGCGGCATACGCGTAATGCTCAACGCCCCCGACAACTTCGGCTCGCTGCTCGCTCTCGGCGTCACGAGCTGGATCGCCTATCAGGCCATCATCAATATCGGCGGCATCACGCGGTCGATGCCGCTAACGGGCATCCCGCTGCCCTTCCTGAGCTACGGCGGCTCGGCGCTGGCGGCGACGATGGCAGGCATCGGCATCTTGCTCAGCGTCTCGCGCTATTCGAAGGGATACGTGGCGGCCAGAGAGCTCCGACCCGCTCCGAGACGCGCGAAACGTCGACTAAAGGAGGAGAGCGCTTGAGACTGGCACTATCCGGCGGCGGCACCGCGGGGCACGTCTACCCTTGCCTCGCCGTTGCGGCAGCGCTGCGACAGCGACTCGCCCAGCACGATGAACCGCTGGCGCTCCTCTACCTGGGCGTGCGCGGCCGCGTCGACGAGCAGGTCCTCGCCGGAGAGGGCATCGACTTCCGCGCCGAGAGGGCAAGCGCCCTGCGTGTCCGCTCTCCTCTGCGCCTTGCCAGGGGGCTCGTCGACCTCGCGCTCGGCGCCGTGCAGGCGCGCGGCCACCTCCGACGCTTTCACCCGCAGGCCGTCTTCGCGACCGGCGGCTACGCCAGCGCGCCCGTCGCCCTCGCCGCGCGCAGCCTGAAGCGGCCGCTGCTCGTCTACCTGCCCGATGTCCGTCCCGGCTGGGCCGTGCGGATGATGGCCCGGCTCGCCACCCGCGTCGCGGCGACGGCCGAGGACTCGCTCCCCTACCTGCCGAGGGGGAAGGCGGCCGTCTCCGGCTATCCCGTGCGAAAGGAATTCCTGCAGGCGGCGAAGGAGGAGGGCTGCCGCCGCCTGGGCCTCAACGCGACCGCCAGGACATTGCTCGTGAGCGGCGGCAGCCTGGGGGCACATTCCATCAACCAGATCGTCGCCGGCAACCTACCGGCGCTCTTGGACTTATGTCAACTTATCCATCTCTCCGGCGCCGCCGACTTCGACGGGTTGAGGCAGCACAGCGACGCCCTGCCGGAAGCGGTCCGCCGAAGGTACCATCTGCACGCCTACCTGCCGGAGATCCCCTGGGCAATGGCCGCCGCCGATCTCGCCCTCATGCGTGCCGGCGCCAGCACGCTGGGAGAGCTGCCGCTGGCGGGCCTTCCCGCGGTGCTCGTCCCGGGCGCCTTCTCCGACCAGGCCGCCAACGCCTCCTATCTCGCCGACCACGGCGCGGCGGTGGTCCTGCCGGAGAGCCGCCTCGCCGAAGCGGTGCCACTTGTCAAGCGATTGCTCCAGGATGAGGCGCGGCTAAACGCGATGTCCCAGGCGATGCGCTCACTGGCGCGGCCCGATGCCGCCGACCGCATCGCGGCGATGCTGATGGAGATAGCGGCGTAACGAATGACGACGATGACGCAGGATAGAAAAGACACAACTACGATACCGC
>JALHUB010000012.1 GCA_022865685.1 Dehalococcoidia bacterium
TGCTGAATACAGTCCGGGGCATCACTATGCTGTCCGTCATCTGGGGAGTGGCCGGCGGCGGCGTCCTTCTGAGGGTCGCCTGGCCAACGGCACCGAAATGGCTTGGGGTCAGTCTGTACGTGATAGTGGGCTGGCTGGGGCTGATACCGGCGCGGGAGCTCCTGACCTGGTTCGCGCCCTTCCCTCTGGCGTTGCTGGTGCTAGGCGGGGTGCTGTACACGCTGGGCGGCATCGTATACGCGCTCCGGAAGCCGAACCCGTGGCCGCGGGTGCTGGGCTACCACGAGATCTTCCATCTGCTGGTGATCCTCGGCAGCAGCCTGCACTACTCTCTGGTGGCGATCTATGTGCTGCCGAGCTAGGGAGGCCAACATTCGCTCGGATATCGTCATCGGGCCTCCCGCTATTGACATTCCAATCGTTTGGCGTAAGATCGAGCTATCGCATGCTCAGCTTCTCCTTTTGGTCCTTGTAGTGGTAGGAGGTTAGAGTTATGAAACGATTGCCAATCAGGCAGGGCGGAGTGGCCGTCCTGGCCCTGGTCGTCGGACTGACAGCGGTGCTGGCGCTAGCCGGGGTGTGGCTGGTCGGCAACCACGAGGCGTCTGCGGCCGCAACTGTCACCACCGTCGGCATCGACATGATCACCACCGGCAACACGGCGACCTCGGTTCCCGCCGTTGACCGGTGCGTGCGTATCGACGCCGGCGGCACGGGGGAGATCAATGTGTTTCTAAAGGGGATCCCCCCCACCAAGAACCTCGGAAACTATGAGTACAAGCTCACCTATCCCATTACCGTCGCTCCCATGCAGATCATCGACAAGAACCACACGACCCAGGGCGTCGTGCTCATCGCCGCTGCCACCGGCAGCACTCCAGTCGACAGCAGCGACGCCGTGCCGGACAGCGACGGCAGCTACGCGGCCTCGGTGACCGATGCGGTCGTGGCCGCGGCCGAGGGCAACCCACCCTACACCGAGGGCGTGCTCGGCCGCTACACGTTGAAGGTAGACGCGAGCGCCGCCCCGGGCATCTACTCTCTCGGTCTGAACACTGTGCACGTGAGGAACAACCCGCCCGCCGAGATCTACGACCCAGCCGGCGACTGGGATCCGGGCGTGGACTCCGACGGCGATACCGGCATAGACGAGGACCCCATTTTCGACAAGGACTACACCCCGCCATACGGTCTGGTCGCCGTCGGCATGGACTGCAGCGGCGTTCCGCCGTCACCAACCCCTACGCCCACACCCACTCCCACGCCTACCCCCACCCCAACGCCCACGGCCAGCCCGACGCGGACACCTACGCCGACGGTCACCCCGACGCCAACCCCCACCCCGACGCCAACGCCCCCTCCGGGCGTGCTCCTCAACTGCCCACTGTCAGGGAAGTGGGCACTATCGGTGTGGAACGGCCCGACCGGGAAGACGCCCGCTGAGGCCCTGGCCACCTGCCCAGGCGTCACTATAGTTGCCGCCTACTCGCTCGACCGCACCACCAACGGGTGGTTGGTATACTTCCCGGGGCGCGGCACGGACGTCAACACCCTGTTGAGCCTGAGCAGCATGCAGGCGATCTTGACCCTCGCCCAATAGAGACGCGTCCAA
>JALHUB010000118.1 GCA_022865685.1 Dehalococcoidia bacterium
CGCGGAAGCGCACGTCCGACAGGTAGATGACGCCGTCGCGCTCGTAGAACACCTCATCGGGCGCGTTCACCATCACCTCGGATATCGTCGGGTCGGCGAGCAGCGGCTCGATCGGCCCCAGGGCGATGGCTTCGTCGACCACCCGCTGCACGATCCGCTCCTTTTCCTCCCCGTACACCGACGGCGCTATCTCGCCCATGAGGGCGCGGGCCGCCTGCTCCACCGCTTCGCGTGCCCCTTCCTGGTCCAGCTTCTCTACCGCCTGGAGGTCCATCTCCCGGAGAAGGTGCTGGTGGACCGCAAAGACGATCTCGAACTCCTGCTCCGTCAGCGTCTCACCACCCTCGCGCTCGTCGTCCACCCGAGGGCTGTTTTCACCGCTTAGATGGTTCACTTGCTCTGGTTCTCCTTTGCCTTGGTTCCGCCCTCGCCCTCGGCCTGCGCCGCCGGCGCGCGGCGACGGAATAGCCCCAGGCGTTCGAGCAGCCCCTGACGTCGCGACCTTATCCCCACCACCGTCCGGGCGAGGTCGGTCAAGTTGCGCGCCCCCGCCGCTGAAGGATATTTCAGCACCGCCGGCTCGCCCATCTGGGCGCCCTGCCGTACCCGTTGGTCGAAGGGCACCCGCCAGAAGATCTCATGCCCCAGCGTCTCCCCGATCGTGCCCGCGCTCACGCCGTTCCGCATCGCCAGGTCGTTGATCATGATGCGGATCCGCTCCTCGGCATACGATGCCGAGCGCAGCGCCTCCAGCGCCCGCAGCGAATCGCGGACGCTCGCGTACTCTGTCGTCAACACCCACAGCACCAGCGACGCCGATTCCAGCGCCGCCAGCGTAATGTCATTCAGGAGGCCCGCCGTGTCGATGACGACGATCTCATGGCTCTTAGAGAGCAAGTCGATCATCTTGCGGAAATCCTCCGGCTTCACGCTGCGCCAGTCCATCGTCTGGGCGGGCGCGGCGAGCACGTTCAGCCCGCTCGCGTGCTGCACCATATACTTAGGCAGTGTCTCCCGCGTCACCTTCGACAGGTCGCGGGTGAGGTCGACGACGTTGCGCTCCGGCGTGATATTCAGCATGCCGCTGACGTCGCCGAAGCCGTTGTCGCCGTCTACCAGCGCCACCGCCTGCCCCGTCTCCTGCACCAGCGCCACCGCCAGGTTCACCGCCACCGTCGTCTTGCCGACGCCTCCCTTGGCGCCGAAGACGGTGATCACGCTCCCCTGCGGGCCCCAGGCCGCCGTCTGACCCCGCAGCCGCATCTGCCGCCGCTCCTCCGACTCGAGGACGGCGGTGATCGACTTGCCCATATCCTCCGCGTTCGCCGGCATCGCCAGAAAGTCGCGCGCCCCCGCCAGCATCGCCCGCCGCGCCAGCTCGATCTCGCGCGAGGCGGAGTAGACGATGATCGGCGTCTCCGGCAGCGCGTTCAGCAGCGACTCCACGGTCTGCAGCGACCGCACCAGCGGCTCCTTCATCCCCACCAGCACGACGTCCGGCTCCAGCTCCACCGCCAGGGAGACGGCGTCGGTGCCGAAGCCCGCCTCGCCGGCGACGATGAAGCGCGATGCCTTGACCAGCCGCTTCGCGTCGTAGCGCGCCTTGGCGTCCTGGTCGACCACGAGCACTGCCGGTATCTTCGCCATATCCCATAGCTCCTAGGGAGAAAGGGTCTTGCGCACGGCGCCGTACGGTATCAGGTCCGTCTCCGGCGGCGAGACCTGCGCCTTGTCGCCGAAGTTGCGGAGGGTAAGCGCCAGATCCCCCTTCGCCTGCACCAGCGCCAGGAGCTGCGCCTGCCCCTGCGTGACCGCCAGCGTCACCGTGCGGGCCTTCGGGTTCGCCTCCACGTCCTCCGGCCGCTCGCCCAGCGTCCCCGTTACCGCCGACGGCGTGGGCGTCGCCGTAGGGCGGGCCGCCGGTATCGCCTCCTGCGCCTCCTGCGCCACCGCCAGCACCTCGACGCCCTGGACCAGGGTTACCGCCTTGTCGATGCCGACGGTGCCCTCATCGAGGATGCCGATGACGTCCACCAGGTCGCCCGGCAGTATGAGGCCGCCGGCGCTGCTCTCCTCCGATACCTGGATGGAGAAGGCGCGCATCCCCTGCGGGAAGACGAACGACAGCCCCGTCTCGTCATCTTTCTGGACGC